>NZ_JCBCUW010000035.1:0-63834 GCF_059862525.1 Pseudomonas sp. MF08875 | reverse complement strand
TGTCGCCGGGCAACGGCACCTGCTCCAGGCCCTGACCGAAAGGCGCCTGCAAGGGCGGAGCACTGAGTTGGGCGGGACGGGCCACGGCATAGCGCAGCGGCAAGAGCGCCAGGCCTTTTTGGTCACAGATGGAGCAGATTTTCGAGGGGTCGCATTGGCTCACAGAGCCTCCTTGGGCGCTGTGCTGGCCCAGTGCTCGTCAGCGCCGGGGTTGGCGCGCACGCGAGCGCAGAGGGTAAGGACTGGGCCTCCAGAGCTGATGTCGGACAAATCCTTTTTTCAGGACGGCTGCTTCTTGATTCTTGGGTGGGGTTGGGTGGGGCCCAAACCGGATAAGGGCAGGCTTTTGGGCGAATCAGCATAGGAATGAATGCTAAAAGCCCATTGGATTGACGGTTTCGTCGGAGCGAGACGAAAAAAAATCCGATGCCAGTGCAGGCATCGGATTTTGATTTTTTGCGGCCAACGGTCAAGCGGGAGGGGCTGACTGATCGGCATTAGCCGCAAGGGCCCAGTTTTTTATGACATCAATCCGGTTTGCCGTTAACCACACCCGCAGTGTTATCCAGCAGGCTCTTGGTCGCAGTCTGGATAAAGGCTTCCAGTTTGCGACGTTGTTGTTCGGTGTCTTGCGCATCGGGGATCACCGCCGACGTGGGGTTGCTGCCCAACTGGTAGCTGTAGACCTTGGGTGGCATGTCTTTGGGCAGGACCAGGATGCGGTCGGTGGTGACGAACGCCACCACTTGCTCGCTGCCCGAGGGCTTAATCATGCCGAACCCGGTGTCGCCCTGGGGCAGGTTCAGCAGGTCGCGGCCCCAGCATTGGTGGCGCACTTCGCCACCTAAACGGCCCATGATGGTGGGCACGATGTCGATCTGGGTGCCAACGGTGTGGGCGACCTGGCCGAATTTTTCCTGCACCCCCGGGCCGATCAGCAGCAGCGGCACATTGAAGCGGCCCAGGTCCATTTCGGTGATCTGGCGCTCGTCGCCAAAGCCGTGGTCGCCGACGACGATGAACAGGGTTTCCTTGAAGTAGGGCTCCTTGCGCGCCTGTTCGAAGAATTGCCCCAGCGCCCAGTCGGAATAGCGCATGGCGGTCAGGTGGTCGTTGAGGCGGCCGCGGTTGGTCACCGGTTCCACCGGCAACGGCGTGGGCAAAGCATACGGCGTGTGGTTGGACAGGGTTTGCAGCAGCGCGTAGTACGGCGCCTTGCCTTCGCGGGCTTTGAGTTCCTCCAGGCCACGGTTGAACATGTCCTGGTCGGACACGCCCCAGGTGCTGTCGGAGAACACCGGGTTCACGTAGTCGTTACGGCCGATGAAGGTGGTCATGCCCTGGTTGCTGAAGAACCCGGACTGGTTGTCCCAGGCGAAATCGCCGTTGTAGACGTACACGTCATCGAAATTACGCGCACTGAGCAGTTGCGGCAGGCCCGAGAGCTTGTGGCTGCCTTCGGGGGTCTGCATCAGGTACTCGAACGCCGGCAGGTTGGGGAAGCAGCCCATGGTGGCGAACATGCCCTGGTGGGTATGGGTGCCATTGGAGAAGAAGCGGTCGAACAGCAGACCTTCCTTGGCCAGTTTGTCGAAGTAAGGCGTGACATTGCCCGAAGCCCCCAAAGCGCCCACCGAGTGCCCGGCGAAGCTTTCCATGAGGATGACCACCACGTTCTTGATCGGCAGGGTCTTCTCGGCCGGCGGCAGGTAGTCGCGGCGCACGGCGGCGATATCGGCATCCACCAGTTTTTCCTGCGGCAACAGCAGCAGGTCGCGCACCACTTGCTGGGCTTCGCTGTCGGGCAGGGTGGCCTTCCAGACGTTGTCGCGGTGCTCGGAGAAACGGCTCTTGGCCGCGCCGATCAACGACAGCGAAGCGTTGAGGCCCAATTGGTTGGCGAAGATCGAGTCGGTGGTGTAGACGTCACCCCAACGCATCGGCGGGCCCTGGCGCAGGGTGCCGCGTGCGGCGATCACGCAGATCACCAGGCAGACCATAAACACCGCCGTGCGGGTGTACCAAGGTGCAACCTGGCGGCTGACGATGGTGCCACCGCTGAACGGGCCACGGGGCCGGGTCGCACGGTCGGCGCCCTTGAACGCCAGGCTCAGCAGCCAGGTGCCGATGGCCCAGGCAACCAGGTAGCGGGCCACCGGGAAACCGTTCCACAGCATGCTCGACACCGTGGCCGGGTCTTCGCTGATGTACTGGAACACCAGGCCGTTGAGGCGCTGGTGGAACTCGCGGTAGAAGTCCATCTCGATCAGGCCCAGCAACAGCGCAATGCTGGAAGCCAGGGTCAGCCAGAAACGGAAGAACCCCCGCGCCGCCATGGCGCGCACGCTGAACAGCGCCAGCAACAGCGGAATGCTCAGGTACACCACCAGGCGCAGGTCGAAACGCAGGCCATTGGCGAAGGCTTCGAGGAAGGTCGCCGCCGGGGTGTCGAGGATCATGTCCCGGTTATAAACCAGCAGCGCCAGGCGCAGCAGGGAAAGCATCACCATCATGACCAGGGCACACAACAGGGTGTAGGCCAGGTGGGATTTGACGGTGGGTTGCAGTAAGCGGCTTGAAGCACGCTGCTGATTCAGGGCGTCCGGGTTTGCCATGTCGTGTCAAGACTCATTGGAAGTTGAAGTTTCAAAGAACAGCTGCACCCTGGCCTCTTTTCATCCCTGCGAAAACGCAGTGGCGACGGGGTATGCGCAGTGCGCGCAGAGTGCACGATCGCCTTTGGCAACGCTATTGATTAGTGTTCGTCAGGCCCGCCAAGGCGTTCCAGGGGGCTGGAACGGAGCGTCAAGGGTAGTTGGCATTAGCAAAAGCGCTGGGGATTGTCTTGGAGCGCTTGTGAAAATTTCGTTTAACGCATGTTTCGATACAAAAAAAGGGCCGTGAGGCCCTTGATCCTACCGTTGTAGCAAGCGGGCTCGCCCGCGCTGGGCTGCCCAGCAGCCCCTTACGCCTGCCGGATTGACGCCGATGACGGCCGCTGCAAGCCCGCTGGCTACACCTCAGCTCAGTCGTTGCTCGGTTTGTTGATCGCCTGCAGCACGTATTGCGGCATGGCGAAGGCGCCGATGTGGATCTCGGGGTTGTAGTAGCGGGTCACGATGCCACTGCCGGCGAAACGCTGGCACAGGGTCTCGCGGGACAACTGGCGGTACGCCGTGTTGGTCGAACCCCAGGCAAAGGTCATGGCCCCGCCAATGTAGGTCGGCACCGCAGCCTGGTAGAAGTGCCAGTCCGGAAACAAGCTGCGCAGGCGCCCAGCGGTGGTCTGCACTTCGCCCAGTTGCATGAACGGCGTGCCGTTCTGGGTCACCAGGATGCCGCCCTCATTGAGGCAGCGGCGGCAGGCTTCGTAGAAGTTCTCCGAGAACAGCACTTCGCCCGGGCCGATGGGGTCGGTGGAGTCAGAGATAATCACGTCGAATTTTTCCGTGGTGGTGGCGACGAAACGCATGCCGTCGTCGATCACCAGGTTCAGGCGCGGGTCTTCAAAGGCTCCTTTGGAGTGGTTGGGCAAAAATTCCTTGCACATTTCCACTACCGTGGCGTCGATCTCGACCATGGTGATGTGCTCGATGCTGCCGTGCTTGGCCACTTCGCGCAGCATGCCGCCGTCGCCGCCGCCGATGATGAGCACGCGCTTGGCGGTGCCGTGGGCGAGGATCGGCACGTGGGTGAGCATCTCGTGGTAGATGAACTCATCGGCCTCGGTGGTTTGGATCACACCGTCCAGTGCCATCACACGGCCCATGCGCGGGTTTTCGAAAATCACCAGGTGCTGGTGTTCGGTGCGCACTTCGTGCAGCAGTTTTTCCATGCGAAAACGCTGGCCGTAGCCTTCGTAGAGGGTTTCCAGGTAATCGCTGGTGTGGTTGGTGCTCATGGGTAAGACCCCCGATAAATACTGGTGGCAACGGACGGTCACCCGCCCATGATGGCCAGCCGCCGTTGCGCCTGACCAAGGAAAGGCGCGCATTCTACGTTGCTGCACATGACAGGTCGAACCTTCTGGCTCTATCTTGGTGGCGGTTTTTGGTCAGGAGGCCAGCAGATGTTTTATCGCTATCACCCCAGCCCCACCGGGCCGTTGTTCATCGCGGGCGATGAGCAAGGCCTGCGCATGCTCTATATGGACGGCCACAAGCACTGGACACCGCAACCGCAATGGCGCGAAGCCACCAGCGAGTTGGATGCCGTATGCCGGCAATTGGATGAGTATTTTGCAGGCCGGCGCGAGGTGTTCGACCTGGCCCTGGCGCCCCGGGGCACGCCGTTCCAGCAGCAGGTGTGGCAGGCGTTGCAGCGCATTCCGTTCGGGCGTACCTGCAGCTATGCCCAGTTGGCTCAACACATCGACAACCCCAAGGCCATCCGCGCCGTCGGCACCGCCAATGGGGCCAACCCGATCTCGATCCTCATTCCCTGCCACCGCGTGATCGGCAGCAACGGCACCCTCACCGGCTATGCCGGCGGCCTTGAGCGCAAACAGGCGTTGTTGCAGCTTGAGGGTGCGTGGTTGTTGTGAGGCTCAGATCCGCACGTTGCCACGCGGCCCGGCAATGGCCCAGATAATCAGGCCCAGCACCGGCAGCAGGACGATCAGCAGCACCCAGAGGATTTTCATCCCGGTTTCGGCGCCGCTTTTAAGCACGTTGATGATTGCCCAGATGTCCAGGGCAAGAATTATCAGACCAATCAGACCGTTAAACGTGGAACCCATGGTGTCGCTCCCAAGAAGTGGCATGCCCACTTAGGATAGACGCGCCCGGCCAGGGTTCCCTTTTATTCGCCTCAGACGTGAATCGCGACTTTCAAGGCTTCCAGCGCAGGGGCCGCGCTGATGCCCACTTGTGCGCACAACGCCAGCACCCGCTGCACATCGTTGCCGTAGACCAGCACCATTTGCAGCTCGTCATCGAGCAGTTGGCTGAAGTTCATCAGCACATAGCCGCCGTTTTCCGGGTTCATGGCCGCGAGTTGGATCTGCATGCGGTTCAGGGCGGTGAGCGCTTCGGTTTTCGCCAATTGCTTGGGCTTGAGGTTGAACGCCACGCCGGGGCCGAACGAGGCGACGATCTGGGCGAACAGGTCGATGTAGGTATCAGCCTGGAACAGCACGGTTTGCGGCAGGCTGCCGACCACCACCCACTCGCCCAGGGGGATGGGGAAGGTGTCGTCGTAGTTGATGTCCGGGTTGGCCGCCAGAAAGCCACCGGCGTCGGCGTAAGCCTGGGCGGCTTCGTCCGCCACACGCTGGATCTCATCGTCGGCCATGCAGCCGGAGCTGATTTTGCTGATAAGTTCGACGAGTGCGGCTTTCATGGGGGCAATCCTGTGGCTGGGGAAATTCGAGGGCGCGAAGGATACCCGATTGGGGTGTGGCCGTGTGGGGGCAGGCTTGTGTGAGGGCCCTACTGGGAAAGTGGCTTGTGCGAAGTGTGTGTGGGAGCGCGCCAGGCAGTGAAGAGGCTCTAGATCCGGCCTCATCGCGGGCAACCCGCTCCCACAGCAAGCCCGACCCCACAAAAAGCCGCCGCCCACAGAGGCCTTAAGCGTTCAACAATTTCTCAAGCTGCGCCGCCGTATCGACCGCGCCCATGGTGCGGGCCGCGTCCAGGGCGGTGACGCCGTTGGCGTCCTTGGCGCGGGGGTCGGCGCCTTGGCTGATGAGGTAGTCGACGATTTCGCCGCGATTGAACATCGCCGCCATCATCAAGGCTGTACGCCCGTCGAAAGACGCACCCTCGACCTGCGCCCCGCCGCTCACCAGGGCCTTGACCACCGCCAGGTCGCCCTTGAACGCCGCGCCGGCAATCGGGCTTTGGCCGTTGTCGTTGCGCAGTTCCGGGTCGGCCTTGTGTTCGAGCAGCACCTTCACCGCATCGACGTGGCCGTGGTAGCTGGCCAGCATCAACAGGGTGTCGCCCTTGTGGTTGCGCAGGTTGACGGGCAGGCCCTTGGTCACCAGGGCGGCGAGCATGGCCGCGTCACCACTGCGGGCGACGTTGAACACCTGCTCGGCGAATTCTTCGGCTTCTTCCTGGGTCATCT
Source organism: Pseudomonas sp. MF08875 (assembly GCF_059862525.1). Classification (NCBI taxonomy): domain Bacteria; kingdom Pseudomonadati; phylum Pseudomonadota; class Gammaproteobacteria; order Pseudomonadales; family Pseudomonadaceae; genus Pseudomonas; species Pseudomonas sp. MF08875. The sequence goes on along the minus strand of NZ_JCBCUW010000035.1, from coordinate 57,765 downwards.
GGCGGCTGTTGTCTGACATGGCTGGCTCCGTTTTCGGCAATCGCAAAGGCCGCTAGTGTCCTCAAGCGGCCGGCGCGCTGTCACGGTTTTTTTCTCATCCACCACCATAGCGCCAATCAATAACGGAACTTGCCGCCATGGATATCGGCTAATACGTCCTCGGTCACCTGCACGTAGGTGTCCGAGCCGGGCAGCCAGGCGTAGATCGGGTCATCGCCGGCCTTGCGCGGGTCGAAGGCTTCGTCGCGTAGGCGCACTTTCTGGTATTTGAAGGTGCCGGTGGTTTCCATTTTCACCTTCACCCGCAAAAACAGCGGCACGGCGTAGGCCGGCATCTGTTCCTTGGCCCAGCGCAGCAGCTCGCCGAAATCCAGGGTGGCCAGGGATTCGGCCGGGGTAATGGCCGCCATGCCCGCGCGGCCGTTGGTGTTGTTGATTTCCACCCCGTACACCACCGCCTCGGCGATGTGCGGGTGCATGAGGAAGATGTTCTCCACCTCGGTGGTGGAGACGTTCTCGCCTTTCCAGCGGAAGGTGTCCCCCAGGCGATCGACGAACTGGCCGTGGCCAAAGCCGATATTGCGCAGCAGGTCGCCGGTATTGAAGTAGCGGTCGCCCTTGGCGAAGACGTCGTGGAGGATGACTTTGGCGGTTTTTTCCGGCTCGGTGTAACCGTCCAGCGGGGCCTTGTCGTCGATCCGCGCCAGCAACAGGCCTTCGCTGCCCTTGGGCACTTTCTGCATGAACCCGGATTCGCCGCGCACCGGCGCACCGCTGTCATGGTCATAGGCCACCAGCTCCCAGGCCATCAGGGAGAAACCAATGGTGTTGTCAAAATTGAGGATATTGGTGAAGCCGATGTTGCCGTCGCTGGCGGCATACAACTCGCAAATATGGCTGACACCGAAACGCTCCTTGAACGGCCCCCACACGCCCGGGCGCAGGCCGTTGCCGATCATTTTCACCACTGGGTTATCGCGGTCTTCGGCGCTGGGCGGCGGGTCCATCAGGTAGCGGCATAGCTCGCCGACGTAGCCGATGGTGGTGGCGTTGAACTTGCGCGCATCGCTCCAGAACTGGCTGGCGCTGAACTTGCGCCGGATGGCGAAGCCCGACGCGCCGCTGATGGCCGAGCCCCAGCACACGCACAGGCCGGTGGCGTGGTACAGCGGCAAGGTGCAATAGAGGATGTCCTGGGGCGTCATGTCCAGGGCGATCACGCCGAAGATAGACGAGGTCTTCATCCAGCGTCCGTGCTTGAACACCCCGGCCTTGGGCAGCCCGGTGGTGCCGGAGGTGTAGATATAAAAGCAAGGGTCGTCCAGGTACACCTTCTGGCTGGTGGCCGGGTTGTCCTGCGCGGCGTCGGCGCTGTCGGCCATCAGGTTGAGGTACTGCTGCGGCGCCTGGCCGTGGTGGCGCGAGGTGTCCTGGTCGGCCACCCACCAGGTGCGGGCGTCTGGGATGTCTACCTGGCTGCGGACCGCCGAATAGGCCTCGGTCAACTCGCCGCCGACGATAATCGCCACGGGTTTGACCAGGTTCAGGCTGTGCACCAGCACGTGTTGGGTCTGGGAGGTGTTGAGCATCGCGCAGATGCCACCCACCTTGGCCACCGCCAGTACCGTGACCAGCAATTCGGGGCGGTTCTCGATAAAGATCCCGACCACATCCCCCTTGCCAATGCCCTGGGCGATCAGGTGATGGGCGATGCGGTTGGCCCACTGGTTGACCTGCTCGTAACTGAACGCGACGTTGGCGTACATCAGCGCCGGCCCCTGAGGGTTGCGCAAGGTGGCCTGTTCGAACGTCCAACCCAGGCCGCAGGGCTGCTGCGCATCCTTGATATTGGCGGTCTTGAGGCCCTTGAGTACCCGCGGAATGGCTTTGGCGATGGCGGGCAACTTACGGATCATCATGCCCCAGGTAATCATGTCGCTAGAGTTGCTGCTCATGGTGGCTCCTGCTCAACACAAAACGGCGACGCACCGGCGACTCAGCCAGGGCAAGCCGATAACAATGAATTAACGATTGAAGGTTCGGTGACGCGAAGAGGTTCAGGTCGGCCAGGGAATCAGCCAGAGTTCGTTCGCCCCGGCCTGGGGAGCAGAAAACAGCGCGGGAACAGCCTGGAGTTGCGGGGTGCCTTGGGCGATAACGCAGAAATCGTGGGTCATAGGTGAATTCCTATTTTCTTATTATCGGGCGAACACAGAGCAATCCAGCTGCGACGCAGAACAGTCCCTGTCGTGATGTGGCGCGCCATGCGTCCTGCATGGAATCAGGCAACCGTTGAGGCTGCCCGACTAACAAAACGGTTAACAAGTGCTTGTGACAGCCTGGAAAATACGTCAGGCCTTCTCGGGCTGTACATGGAGGATTTGAAAAGTTTTGTATCTCTTCACCTTTTCACCTCTCTTGCAAAGCCGCAGCAACGCTGAAACCAGAGATGGAATTTTCCGGCGGCCAGCAGGGTCACAGGAGCACGCCTGCCACGGCCCGGTCTCGCAAAATGCAGGATGCACGATGGCCATTCATGCAAAATGCACGAATCCGCCAAATTAGAAAATTTATAACCTATTGATTTATAACGATTTTATATAAATCAGATACTGGCACAATCGCTGCAACTACCCCTCCACGATTGCCCTTAGCACTCACGGAGCGGATAGACATGAGCTTGATCCAAGAAAAATTCACTTCCCTGTTTTCCAATTTCGAGGTCACCACCCAGGCCCGTCCGGATGGGGGCATCCTGCTGACCCTGCGCAACAGCGAAGGCAAGCAGTTCAAACGCTCGATTTCCTACGCCCAGTTGCACGCCGGGGACCAGTTGTCCTGGGTTATCAGTGCTATTCGCCGCGACCTGGCCGAACAGGCCAGCGAGTTGCCGCAAATCTCCATGCTGCAAAGCCAGCAGCGTTTTGCCCTGCCGACCTACCACTCGGCTTGAACCCGACGCGGCGTCGTGGAGCCTGCGGGCTCCACCCCTTCAACTCAGCACGCCGCGCTTGACCGCCTCGCCTACGGCTTGGGCGCGGTTACTGACGCTCAGCTTGATGTAGATATTGCGCAGGTGGAACTTGACCGTGGCCTCGGATATGGCGCGGATCACGCTGATTTCCCAGACGGTTTTCCCCTCTTTGGCCCAGCGCAGAATCTCCAGTTCCTTCGCACTCAGTGGCTCGCCCACCGGGCGTTTGCGAGGTCGCTTGGCCTTGGGTTTTACCAAGGGGCGAACATCCGCCCCATCCAGGCCGCTTGGCAGTGAACTGTTCATTCGCACTCTCCCGCTTCTCGTCCAGAACCGCCAAATTGCCCATGCCAACCTTCAGCTGACAGGCACCTGACGATCTGAGAGTTACACAGGCGAGGGATTAAACAAGCGCGTAAACCGCTAAACAGTAGGCCCCTACTCAGTATCAGGCAGTGTCCTACCCAATCCTAAGAAGCGACCCCGGATACCTCCGAAAGAACGGTGAGGTATGTCGCCAAATCCCACCGTGGAAATTGGCGATTCACCGGGTGCGAACGGAAAAGTCAGAAGGTGGCAAGGTCGATCTGGGCAAAACTGGCCACGTTCACATGGCCGGCCAATTCGCCGCCATCACGCACCAGGCCACAAGTGGCCATGCCAGCCTGCTGCGCCGCATCCAATTCCTGGACGATGTCCGAGAGAAACAGAATCGCCGGCGCCTCTAGGCCAATGGCTTGGGCGATGCGCTGGTAAGACTGCGCCTCGCGCTTGGGCCCGGTGGTGGTGTCGAAGTAGCCGCTGAACAGGCCCGACAGGTCGCCCGCCTCGGAGCAGCCGAAAATCAGACGCTGGGCCTGGATCGAGCCGGAGGAGTAGACGAACAACTGATAGCCCTCGCGATGCCAGCGCTGCAACGCCTCGACCGCATCCGGGTAGACATGGCCCTTTAACTGCCCAGCCAGGTACCCCTGCTCCCAGACCATGCCCTGCAAGGCCTTGAGCGGCGTGGCCTTGCGGTCTTCGGCGATCCAACCCAGCAGGATCGCGATCACCCGCTCTACATCCGCCCCGGGTTCGCCGCTGTCCTGGCGCACCGCCAGCAGTTGCGCGGCCACGTCCGCCCGTTCGGCGTTAGCCCGCACGAAGTCCGGCAGGTGCCGGGCGGCATAGGGGAAGAGCACGTCGAAGACAAAACTTACCGCGCTGGTGGTGCCTTCGATGTCGGTGACAATGGCCTTGATCGGCATCGGTTCAATCCTCCAGGCGCGGGAAACGGTTGGCGATGTCTTCACCGGTGAACTTGGCCACCCAACCCTCAGGGTTGTTGAACAGGCGGATCGCGACGAAATGCGGGTGCTCGCCCATGTCGAACCAGTGCGGCGTGCCGGCGGGCACCGAAATCAGGTCGTTTTTCTCGCACAGCACCGCGTACACGTAGTCGTCGATGTGCAGGGTGAACAACCCGCGGCCGGCGACGAAAAAGCGCACTTCGTCTTCGCCATGGCGGTGTTCGTCGAGGAACTTGGCGCGAAGTTCGGCTTTTTGCGGGTGGTCGCTGTTGAGGCTGATGACGTCCACGGTGATGTAGCCGCCCTCGCTCATCAAGCGCTCGATCTGCTCCTGGTAGGCCGCGATAACCTCTTCCTGGCTGGCGCCCGGTTCGATTTTGCGATTGGCTTGCCAACGGTCGAAACGCACGCCTTTATCGGCCAACGTGGCGGCAATGTCCTCGAAATTGGTGAGAACCTTGTTCGGCAGTTCGGGGCTGGAAACGTGGTAAACGGACAGGCTGCTCATGGCGGCAACTCCTCGGTCTGGCAGGGCCCTGCGGTTTTTACACACCGCTCAGGCGCTGGGTTTCATCAGGCTGTGGGCGACTTCAGGCGAAGTCAGCGTTAGCGGGCAAGTACGGAACGGGTCTTGAGTTCGCATTCAAAGAGGAACTCGAACGCCTCGATCTGGCGCAGCGCGTCGCTCATCTGCGGGCCCCAGGTGTAGAGGCCGTGGCCGCGGATCAGGTAGCCGACGCACTCGGGGTGGGCGTCAAGCCACGGCTGGACCTGGGCGGCGAGGCGCACGATGTCCTGGTCGTTATCGAAAATCGGCACCCGCACCCGCGATTCGTGGGTCGAGATACCGCTGAAAGCTTTTTGCAGCTCGTAGTCTTCAAAGTCGATGAACGCCCCGGCGGTCACCCGCGACAGCACCGTGGCATTGACCGAGTGGGTGTGCAGCACGGCGCCGATGTCGGCGCGCCAGGCATAGAGCTGGGTGTGCAGCAGGGTTTCAGCCGAGGGCTTTTTGCCCGGCTCCAGGCTGTTGCCGGCCAGGTCGGTGGCGAGCACATCGTCCGGGCCAAGTTGCCCTTTGTGCTTGCCCGACACCGTCAGCAACGCCTGCTCCGCGCCCAGGCGCGTCGAGTAATTGCTGCTGGTGGCCGGCGACCAGCCGCGGCCATACAGAAAGCGCCCGGCGTCGATGATCTGCCGGGCCAGGTGTTCACGGGTAGGGCTCATGGCCTGTCCTCTTGCATGCGGGTGGCAATGATAACGGCTGCGGCCAGGGCCGCGACGCTGGCAATACTAAAGGTCAAGGTGGCACCCAGGGCATTCCAGCTGTAACCGGCGTACAACGCGCCCAGGGCGCCGCCGATGCCGGCCAGCGCGGCGTACAGTGCCTGGCCCTGGCCTTGCTGGCGCGCGCCGAAGCTACGTTGCACGAAATGGATGGCAGCGGCGTGAAAGCTGCCGAACGTCGCTGCGTGCAACACCTGGGCGAACAGCAGCACCCACACCGATTCGGCGTAGGCACCCAGCAGCACCCAGCGCAGGGCCGCCAAAAGGAAACTGGCCAGCAGCACCCGGCGCACGGAAAACCGCGCCAGGATCTTGCTCATGGCCAAAAACATCAGTACCTCGGCCACCACCCCCACCGCCCATAACTGGCCAATCAGGCCACGGCTGTAGCCCAGGTGCTCCAGGTGCAAGGTCAGGAAGGTGTAATACGGGCCGTGGCTCAACTGCATCAGCCCCACGCAGGCATAGAACGCCAGTACCCCAGGGCTGCGCAGTTGCTGCAGGAAACCGCCGCCGGCGCTGCGGCTGCTCTGCACCGGTTGGGCGTTGGGCACCCACAGGCTGCTGAGGAAAATGCCGGCCATGATGACCACCAGCGCCACCGGGTAGATATCCAGGCTCAGCCACTGGAACAGGCGCCCCAAGGCGACCACGGTGATGATGAAACCGATAGAACCCCACAGGCGGATCTGGCTGTAGCGCGCGGTCTGGCCGTTCAAATGGGCCAGGGTGATGACCTCGAACTGGGGCAGCACCGCGTGCCAGAAGAACGCATGCAGCGCCATGACCATCGCCAGCCAGGCGTAGCTCTTGCTGAAGAAGATCAGGGAAAAGGTCAGGGCCGTACACAACGCGCCAACACGCACGATGGCCAGGCGCCGCCCGGTGTAGTCCCCCAGCCAGCCCCAGATATTGGGCGCCACGCAGCGCATCAGCATGGGGATGGCCACCAGTTCGCCAATACGCGCGGCGCTGAACCCCAAGTGGTGGAAATACAGCGCCAGGAATGGCGCCGTGGACCCCAGCAGGGCGAAGTAGAACAGGTAGAAACTGGATAACCGCCAGTACGGCAGCGCGGCCATCAGGCGTGGGGCCGGGTCACAACTGGCCCAGCACCGGGGTGCTGACGCGCACGTCGGCGTTTTGCCCGCGATGGCGCAGCAAGTGGTCCATCAACACAATGGCCATCATCGCTTCGGCGATAGGCGTGGCGCGGATGCCCACGCAGGGGTCGTGGCGGCCCTTGGTAATCACGTCCACCGGGTTGCCATGGACGTCGATGGAGCGGCCCGGCGTGGTGATGCTGGAGGTCGGCTTCAACGCCAGGTGCGCGACGATGGGCTGGCCCGAGGAAATGCCGCCGAGAATGCCGCCAGCGTTGTTGCTGAGGAAGCCTTCGGGGGTCATCTCGTCGCGATGCTCGGTGCCGCGCTGGGCGACACAGGCGAACCCGGCGCCGATTTCCACGCCCTTGACCGCGTTGATGCTCATCAGCGCGTGGGCCAGTTCGGCGTCGAGGCGGTCGAAGATCGGCTCGCCCAGCCCCGGCATCACGCCTTCGGCAACCACTGTGATCTTGGCGCCCACCGAATCCTGGTCGCGCCGCAGTTGGTCCATGTAGGCCTCAAGCTCGGGCACTTTGTCCGGGTCGGGGCTGAAGAAGGCATTTTGCTCCACCGCCTCCCAAGTCTTGAACGGAATCTCGATGGGGCCGAGCTGGCTCATGTAGCCGCGAATCACGATGCCCTGGCTGGCCAGGTACTTCTTGGCGATCGCCCCCGCCGCCACGCGCATCGCCGTCTCGCGCGCCGAGCTGCGGCCGCCACCGCGGTAGTCGCGCTCGCCATACTTGTGGTGGTAGGTGTAGTCGGCGTGGGCCGGGCGGAACAGGTCTTTGATGGCCGAGTAGTCCTTGGACTTCTGGTCGGTGTTGCGGATCAGCAGGCCAATGGCGCACCCGGTGGTGCGGCCCTCGAACACGCCACTGAGGATTTCGACTTCGTCGGCTTCCTGGCGCTGGGTGGTGTGGCGGCTGGTGCCGGGCTTGCGCCGGTCGAGGTCGTGTTGCAGGTCGTCCAGCGACAATTCCAGGCCTGGCGGGCAGCCATCGACAATGGCGACCAACGCCGGGCCATGGCTTTCGCCGGCGGTGGTGACAGTGAACAGCTTGCCGTAGGTATTGCCGGACATGCGGGGCGCTCCGTGAAATCGCTGGAAGACGTGGCTCTGGCGGGCATTGAGCCGCGCGCCAGTATACGCAGGCTGTGCAACGAGTTCATCCTCGAACCTTTATAGGGGCGGCGAGTCCAAACGCCACCTGACCAATAATGGCGTGATGATGCTACGAGTCCTTGCCTTGACCCTTTCCCTGTTTACCGGCCTGGTCCAGGCCACCGTACTGCAACGCCCCATGACCCTGGACACCGGCAGCGGCGTGCTGCATGGCTCGTTACTGTTGCCCAAGTCCGACACGCCGGTGCCGGTGGTACTGATAATTTCCGGCTCCGGCCCCACCGACCGCGACGGCAACAACCCCGATGGCGGGCGCAACGACAGCCTCAAGCGCCTGGCCTGGGTGCTGGCCAAACACAACATCGCCAGCCTGCGCTACGACAAGCGCGGCGTGGCGGCAAGCCTGGCGGCCACCCCGGACGAGCGCAACCTGAGCGTCGAGGCGTATGTCAGCGATGCCGTGGCCTGGGGCCAGCAACTCAAGAACGACCCGCGTATGGGCCCGTTGATCCTGCTGGGCCACAGCGAGGGCGCGCTGATCGCCAGCCTCGCCGCGCCCACGGTGGGGGCTGCTGGGGTGATTTCGGTGTCCGGCAGCGCCCGCCCTATCGACGAGGTGCTGCGCCAGCAATTGGCCACGCGCCTGCCGCCCGCGCTGATGCTGCGCAGCAATCAACTGCTCGACAGCCTCAAGGCCGGCCAGGTGGACGCCGAGGTGCCGCCAGCCCTGCAAGTGATCTTCCGCCCGAGCGTGCAGCCCTACCTGATAAGCCTGTTCCGCCAGGACCCGGCGGGCGCTTTCGCACGCCTGAAAATGCCGGCGCTCATCATCCAGGGCAGTAACGATATCCAGGTCGGCGTGGCGGATGCGCGCCTGCTCAAAGCCGCCAAACCCGACGCGCACCTGGCGCTGATCGAAGGCATGAACCACGTGCTGCGCATCGTGGCCAACGACACCCGGCGGCAACTGGCCTCCTACAAAGACCCACAACTGCCCCTAGCGGCGGAACTGGGCGCGCAGATTCTGCACTTTATCGCCACCCTCACCGCCCCATAAGCAGTGTGGGAGCGGGCTGGGCGGCGCTCCGCCCGCCCGCGACAGCGCCCTTGAGACCGCTGCCCGACGCCCACGGGATGGCGACACAAAAGCAACACCTGGCCCCATTAAACGGGCACTACCCTCCAGTCTTGCAAAAAACGGCCGATAAGCCTTTGTCGGCCGTCAACATACGGTCGCCAAGCAGGGCTTGGACAGGATCTCGCCGTTATGACTGATACCCAGAATTCGACTGACACCGCGCCAGAGCAAGACGCCCCAGAAGCGGTCGAGCGGCCGTGGGCGGACGTCCACACCGAGCACCACAAAATGCTGCGCCTGGCGCCGCAACAGACCGACCGCGTCACTGGCGGGCGGCCGCTGCGTTTTGTCGAGTTCGGCTATGCCGAGCGCAACAACAAAGGCCAGAGCCTGTTGCGCATGGTCATCCAGTTGCCGGGGCAACGGGTGCGCAAGGAACAGAACCGCCTGGATGTGTGGGTCGATCACGAGACCAAGCGGGTCAGTTTCGGCCCGCAAAGCAGCGTGCAGATCGAACCGCTGAACCGCGGCCTGGGGCGATTCCTGCTGGCCCAGGCCATCAGTTGGGCGCGCAAGAAGTGGCCCCACTACAAGGTCGATGGCGTAGACCTGGCCAGCAAAGACGCCCTGAGCGAAGACACGCGCCTGCGCCGCGATCACTTTCTGCGCATCCAGGGTTTCGACGTGGTCTACACCGACGCCCAGCACATGAAGGGCAGCGTCAAGGACGTGCAGGTCGAAGACCTGCTGGCGGACTGGAACACCGAGAAGGTGCAGTTCGTGGAAATCCTCGAAGCGGCGCAGATGCTCCAGCAAGCCGAGCAGAACCTGGCCGAACAGGAAGTCAAGTTGCGCCAGCACGAAGACAAGGTCAGCAAGTACAAACGCGAAGACACCGGCCTGCGCTTCACCATCACCTGCCTGGTGGCGTTCTGCGTGTTCCAAGCCGGGTTGTTGATCTGGATTGCCACCCATCGCTAAGCAAAGGGGCGCGAAAAGCCCCCAGTAGAGGCGAGCCTGCTCGCGATGAGGCCAGCACAATCAGCAGTGATGCTGGGCTATCGCGAGCAGGCTCGCTCCCACAGGGGGCAGCCTCAGGCGCTTTTACGAAACACCAGCCCCAACCCCACGATAATCAGGCCCATGCCCAGCACGCTCAGGGCCGCGAGGCGATTGCCGAACACCAGGTAGTCCATCACCGCGGTCACCGCCGGCACCAGGTAGAACAGGCTGGTGACGTTCACCAGATTGCCCCGGGCGATCAAGCGGTACAGCAGCAGGGTCGCCAGCACCGACACCACCAGCCCCATCCACAGCACCGGCACGATAAACCCGCTGCTGTACTCGAAGTGGAATGGCTGGAACGGCACGAACACCGCACACAGCACCAGCCCCGCCAGGTACTGCACCGGCAATGTGCCCAACGGGTTATCGGTGATGCGTTTTTGCATGATCGAGCCCAGGGTCATGGCCAGCAGCGCCAGCAGGCCGAACAGGATGCCCGCCAGCGACACCCCGGCCAGGCCGATGCTCTGGTACACCACCATCACCAATCCCGCCAGGCCCAGCAGCAGGCCGAAGATGCGGTGCCACGAGCGCTGGCGTTCCATCAGCACCACGGTGAGGATCGGTTGCACACCCATGAGGGTGGCCATCACGCCGGGAGTGATTTTGAAGTCCAGGGCCAGCAGGTAAAAAATCTGATAAGCCCCCAACAACACCGCCCCGGTGGCCAGGGCAAAGAGCAGCGGTTTGCCGGCCCTGGGCCGCTTGAGCTTGAGCAGCGGCATCAGCAGCACCAGGGCCACCAGCGCTAAGGCAAAACGCATCAGCAAAAAGGCGAAGGGCGAAGCGTGGGCCAGGCCCCATTTGGAGAAAATCGCACCGCTGCTCCACAGCAGGACGAACACACTCGTGGACGCCGCCGCGGCCACGGATTGCTTGGAAATGACAAACATGAAGACCACCCGTAATCAGGCAAATAGCCAATTCAGCCGAGGCTGAAGGTTCAGTAGTGATGTGCTGGCGGGCGTGGGAACAGCGCGAAGCCGATCAGCCCGACATGCCGACACCCGGCGGTGCTACGCAGGCGTACACCGGGGGGCTACTGACAGGTGGAGGGTAGTGACTGATCTGCGCCGGTTGCTGTTCCCCGCACGGCATGACGCCAGCGTTGAGCGCTGAATCGACTACCGCGTTGAGAAGGGATGCGGGCATGGTGCAGATCTTTTTATGAAGGAAGAAAGAGGCAGGCCTTTGGCCACACCGAGCGCCGACTATAACCAGCGCCCGATACAATTTGCAACGGCTTAGCCGAACAACCAGTAACCCAGCAATGCCAGCACCACCACCGCCAAAACCGGGCGCAGGACGCGGTAGAGCTTGGGGTTGCGGCGCTTCCACTGCTTGACCGTGCCGCTGATGCCGTCGCTGAAGCTCTTGCTCCAGGCATAGGCGCGGTTGATGCCGCCGACGCGCTCGTCGTCGAGGTTCTGCGGCGCGGTGGCGCGGCCCAGCCAGGCGCTGACCCAACGGTTGATGGCCGTCATCACGCGGTTGCTCAGGGGCCGTTCGATGTCGCAGAACAGGATCACCCGGGTCTTGTCGGTTTCGTTCTTGACCCAATGCACGTAGGTCTCGTCGAACATCACATCGTCGCCATCACGCCAGGCGTAAACCTGGCCATCGACGAAAATCCGGCAATCGTCGGAGTTGGGCGTGGACAGCCCCAGGTGATAACGCAGGGAACCGGCGAACGGGTCGCGGTGCGGGTTGAGGTGGCTGCCGCCCGGAAGCAAAGCGAACATCGCCCCCTTGACGTTGGGAATGAAGCTGACCAGCGCCACGGTCTTGGGGCACAGGGCCTCGGCCGATGGCAGCGGTTTGTCGTACCACTTGAGATAAAAGCGCTTCCAACCCTTCTTGAAGAACGAACCGAAACCGGCGTCGTTGTTCTTTTCGGCGGCGCGGATGTAGCCCTCGTCGAACAAATGCATGGCTTCGTCGCGGATCACCTCCCAGTTGTCGCGCAGGACATCGAGTTCGGGGAACTTGCTGCGGTCGAGGTACGGCTTGGAAGGCACCGCCGAAAACAGGTACATCAGGGCGTTATAAGGGGCGAACAGCGCCGAATGGTTGACGAACTGGCGCAATACCGGCAGGCGCGCCTTGCCACGCAAATGCACATAGAGCGTGCTGCCCAAAAACAGCAGCAACACCGACGCCTTGGCGGCAAATGAAAAGGTCATCCAACAACTCCTTGGTAATAAGCAACGCTGCGCGTCCTTTACCCGACGCGGCAGGCGGCCATCATAAACACTACGGCCCCTGGGCAAAACCCGCGCGAGGCAACATTCAGTATTAAGAAATCCGCAACAAAGCCCTTATTACCATAAGGCGGCGCGGCGCCGGCTGATGTGGGTCAACCGGCGCCGTGGGGGGGTTACTGCTGGTTTTCCTGCTCGGTGAACAGGTCGCTGAACAGCATGCTCGACAGGTAGCGCTCACCGGAGTCCGGCAGGATCACCACAATGGTCTTGCCCTGCATTTCCGGGGTTTGCGCCAGGCGCACGGCCACCGCCATCGCGGCGCCGCAGGAGATCCCGCACAAAATCCCCTCTTCCTGCATCAGGCGCAGGGCCATGGCCTTGGACTCTTCATCGCTCACCAACTCGACCCGGTCGACGATGGACAGGTCCAGGTTCTTGGGCACGAAACCGGCGCCGATACCCTGGATCTTGTGCGGGCTAGGCTTGATTTCCTCACCGGCCAGGGCCTGGGTAATGACTGGCGAGGTGATCGGCTCCACGGCCACCGAGAGAATCGGCTTGCCCTGGGTGTGCTTGATGTAGCGCGACACGCCGCTGATGGTGCCGCCGGTGCCTACGCCGGCCACCAGCACGTCCACGGCGCCATCGGTGTCGTTCCAGATTTCCGGGCCGGTGGTTTTTTCGTGGATCGCCGGGTTGGCCGGGTTATCGAACTGCTGGGGCATGTAATAGGTGGCCGGGTCGCTGGCCAGGATTTCGGCGGCCTTCTCGATGGCGCCCTTCATGCCCTTGGCCGGCTCGGTGAGCACCAGTTCCGCGCCCAGGGCCTTGAGCACCTTGCGCCGCTCGATGCTCATGGACGCCGGCATGGTCAACATCAGCTTGTAGCCACGGGCGGCGGCGACGAACGCCAAACCGATGCCGGTGTTGCCCGAGGTGGGTTCGACGATGGTCATGCCCGGCTTGAGTTTGCCGCTGCTTTCGGCGTCCCAGATCATGTTGGCGCCGATCCGGCACTTGACCGAATACCCCGGGTTGCGCCCTTCGATCTTGGCCAGGATGGTCACGCCGCGGGGCGCGATGCGGTTGATCTGCACCAGGGGCGTGTTGCCGATGGAGTGGGCGTTGTCAGCAAAAATGCGGCTCATGGCTGGGTCCTTATGCAGCGAAGAAGAAGCGTTCAAGGGTATGCCTCGTGCCGCGAGGCGTCCAGTCGAGGCGAACGGCCAGCGGCCCGCGCGGTCAACCCCTTACCTACACCGGAGACCCACCCCATGAAACGCCGCTACCGTTGGCCACTCTGGAGCCTGGCCGCCATCGCGCTGCTCCTGCTGGCCCTGCACATCGCCCTGCCCTACCTGGTACGCGACTACCTCAATGAAAAGCTCGCCGACATGGGCGACTACCGCGGCCAGGTCAGCGACGTGGACCTGGCCCTGTGGCGCGGCGCGTACCGGATCAATGGCCTGGAGATCGTCAAAACTGACGCCAAGGTGCCGGTGCCGTTCGTCAACGCGCCGCTGATCGACCTCGCCGTCAGTTGGCACGCACTGTGGTACGACCGCGCGGTGGTGGCCCGGGTGCGCTTCGTCAAACCGCAGATCAACTTCGTCGATGGCGGTGCCAACCGCCAGGCGTCCCAGACCGGTGCCGGCACCGACTGGCGGGCGCAACTGGGCAAACTGCTGCCGATCACCCTGGACGAAGTGCGCATCGACGACGGCCAGGTCAGCTTCCACAACTTCAACTCCAAACCGGCGGTGAAGATGGACGCCACGGCGGTCAACGCCAGCTTCTACAACCTGACCAACGTGGTGGACGTCAAAGGCAAGCGCGACGCCCGTTTCGAGGGCAAGGCCCTGCTGTTGGGCCACGCGCCGCTGGAAACCACCGCCACCTTCGACCCGCTGAGCAACTTCGAGGACTTCCAGTTCCGCCTGCGCGCCCGCGATATCGAGCTCAAACGCCTGAACGACTTCGCCTCGGCCTACGGCAAGTTCGACTTCAACGCCGGCTCCGGCGATGTGGTGATCGAGGCCCAGGCCGAAAAAGGTCAATTAAGCGGTTACATCAAGCCGCTGCTGCGCGACGTGGAGGTGTTCAACTGGCAGCAGGACGTGGAAAACCGCAACAAGGGGGTTTTCCGTTCGATCTGGGAAGCCCTGGTGGGCACCAGCGAAACCGTGCTGAAAAACCAGCGCAAGAACCAGTTCGCCACCCGCGTGGAACTCAGCGGCAACGTGCACCAGCAAAACATCAGCGCCTTGCAGGCCTTCCTGCAGATTCTGCGCAACGGCTTCGTCCAGGCCTTCAATGCCCGCTACGAGCAACCCAAGCCCGAGGCTGACTGAGTCACGGCGTGACGCCTCATTCAGAGACTGAATGGGGCGTCTGCGTTCACAGTCGCCCGGGCCTCGCGCTATAGTCGGGCACGTTTGCAATTTGTGTCCGCCCTGCCCCAGCGCAGGCCGGCGTTACCGTTCAAGGAGTTACCGATGAAATTCGAAGGCACCCAGGCCTATGTCGCCACCGATGACCTGAAACTGGCCGTCAACGCCGCCATCACCCTGGAACGGCCCCTGCTGGTCAAGGGCGAGCCGGGCACCGGCAAGACCATGCTCGCCGAACAACTGGCCGAGTCTTTCGGCGCCAAGTTGATTACCTGGCACATCAAGTCCACCACCAAGGCCCACCAGGGCCTGTACGAGTACGACGCGGTCAGCCGCCTGCGTGACTCGCAACTGGGCGTGGATAAAGTCCACGACGTGCGCAACTACCTGAAAAAAGGCAAGTTGTGGGAAGCCTTCGAGGCCGAGGAGCGGGTGATCCTGCTGATCGACGAAATCGACAAGGCCGACATCGAGTTTCCCAACGACTTGCTGCAAGAACTCGACAAGATGGAGTTCTATGTCTACGAGATCGACGAAACCATCAAGGCCAAGAAGCGCCCGATCATCATCATTACCTCCAACAACGAAAAAGAGCTGCCGGACGCCTTCCTGCGCCGCTGCTTCTTCCACTACATCGCCTTCCCGGACCGCACCACCCTGCAGAAAATCGTCGACGTGCATTACCCCGATATCAAGAAAGACCTGGTCAGCGAAGCCCTGGACGTGTTCTTCGATGTGCGCAAAGTGCCAGGCCTGAAGAAAAAACCCTCCACCTCCGAACTGGTGGACTGGCTCAAGCTGCTGATGGCCGACAACATCGGTGAAGCGGTGCTGCGCGAACGCGACCCGACCAAAGCCATCCCGCCCCTGGCCGGCGCCCTGGTGAAAAACGAGCAGGACGTGCAGTTGCTCGAACGCCTGGCGTTCATGAGCCGTCGCGGCACTCGATAAGGGCGAATGCCATGCTGCTTAACCTGTTCAATGAAATGCGCGCCGCCAAGGTACCGGTCTCGGTGCGCGAGCTGCTAGACCTCATCAACGCGCTTAAACAGCGCGTGACCTTCGCCGACATGGACGAGTTCTACTACTTGGCCCGGGCGATCCTGGTCAAGGATGAACGGCATTTCGACAAGTTCGACCGGGCCTTCGGCGCCTACTTCAATGGCCTGGAAAAACTCGACGACCACCTCCAGGCCCTGATCCCTGAAGACTGGTTGCGCAAGGAATTCGAACGTTCCCTGAGCGATGAAGAGCGGGCGCAGATCCAGTCTTTAGGCGGCCTCGACAAACTGATCGAAGAATTCAAGAAACGCCTGGAAGAGCAAAAGGAACGCCACGCCGGCGGCAACAAATGGATCGGCACCGGTGGCACCAGCCCCTTCGGCTCCGGCGGTTTCAACCCCGAGGGCATCCGCGTGGGCGAGGCCGGCAAGCGCCAGGGCAAAGCCGTCAAGGTCTGGGACCAACGCGAGTACAAGAACCTCGACGACCAGGTGGAACTGGGCACCCGCAACATCAAGATCGCCCTGCGCCGCCTGCGCAAATTTGCCCGCCAGGGCGCGGCCGAAGAACTGGACATCGACGGCACCATCGACCACACCGCCCGTGATGCCGGCCTGCTCAACATTCAGATGCGCCCGGAACGGCGCAACACCATCAAGTTGCTGTTGTTGTTCGACATCGGCGGCTCGATGGACGCCCACGTAAAAATCTGCGAAGAGCTGTTCTCGGCGTGCAAGACCGAGTTCAAGCACCTGGAGTACTTCTACTTCCACAACTTCGTTTATGAGTCGGTGTGGAAGAACAACCTGCGCCGCACCTCCGAGCGCACGTCCACCCAGGACCTGCTGCACAAGTACGGCGCCGACTACAAAGTGATCTTCATCGGCGACGCCGCCATGGCGCCCTACGAAATCACCCAACCGGGCGGCAGCGTCGAGCACTGGAACGAAGAGGCGGGCTATGTGTGGATGCAGCGCTTCAAGGAAAAGTACAAGAAGCTCATCTGGATCAACCCCTACCCCAAAGACGCCTGGAACTACACCGCCTCCACCAACCTGGTACGCGACCTGATCGACGACCAGATGTACCCGCTGACGTTGCGGGGGTTGGAGGAAGGGATGCGGTTTTTGTCCAAGTAGACGCGATCGCGGGCCCGCTCCCACAGAAAAACACCTGTGGCGAGCCGGCTCGCGAGGCCGTCAGCAGTCGAGAAACCGCCGCACATACCGCACCTGCTGCTCATGGGCCAGGTCCTGTACCACCGGCGCCAGCCGCACTTCTTGCCCCGGCAGGCATTGCGCCAACCGGGCCAGGGCCAGGGGCGTCAGGGCACCGAGGCGCGGGTAGCCGCCGATGGTTTGGCGGTCGTTGAGCAGCACAATCGGCTGGCCGTCCGGTGGCACCTGCACCGCGCCCAACGGGATGCCCTCGGAAATCATCGGCGCGCCCTGATACTGCAACGCCGTGCCCAACAGGCGAATGCCCATGCGGTCGGCGCGGCTGTCCAGGGTCCAGGTGCTATTGAAGGCATCGAACAGGCTCTGGCCGCTGAACTGGCCGATCTGCGCCCCCAGCACCAGGTCCAGCGGTGCCTGGGAGGTGAAATCCGGGGCCTGCCCCGCCGCCAACGCCCGCACCGGCGCAGCCGTGCCGCTGCAAGTCAGTTCGCCCCCCTTGGCCAGGGCCCGGCCAAAACCGTCCGGCCCGCCCAACGCCTCGCGCACCACGGTGGCGCAACTGCCCAGCACCCTTGGCGCGGCAAAACCGCCCGGGGCCGCCAGGTAGGCGCGTGCGCCCAACACCGGTTGGGTGAAACTCAAGCGCTGGCCCTGGCGGATGCTGAAACTGCGCCACGGCAGCAATGGCTGGCCGTCGAGTTGCGCGCCCAGATCGGCGCCGGCCAGGGCCAGGCAACCGTCGGCCTGGGCCACCAGGGTAAAGCCGCCGAGGGTGACTTCCACCACCGCCGCGTCCAACGCATTACCCAGCAGCCAGTTGGCCCAGGCCATCGACACCCAGTCCGCCGCGCCGCCCTGGGTCACGCCCAAATGGCGCACGCCAAAGCGCCCGGCGTCCTGCAACAGGCACAGCGGCGTGCTGGCCTCGATCGAAAAACGGCTCATGGCAGCGCCTCCAACGGCGTGTCGTCACCGCCCAGGTTGATGAATTCGGCATGGCTCACCGCCTCGAAACGTACGGTGTCGCCCGGTTGCATCAGGCTGTAGCCGTCGCGCTCGCGGTCGAACAGTTTGCTGGGGGTGCGCCCGATCAGGTTCCAGCCACCGGGGGACACCACCGGGTAAGCGGCGGTCTGGCGTTCGGCGATGCCCACGCTGCCGGCCGCCACCCGCTTGCGCGGGGTGCCTAAGCGCGGCGCGGCGAGGGTTTCTTCCACCAGGCCCATAAAGGCGAACCCCGGCGCAAAGCCCAGGGCAAACACCTGGTAGTCGCGCTCGCTGTGGCGGCGGATCACCTCGGGGATGGCCAGGCCACTGCGCTGGGCCAACAGGCTCAGTTCCGGGCCGACGCTAAGGTCGTACCACACCGGCAACACATGGCGCTGGCCGCTGGCCTGGGCGTTAGGCGCCAGGTTGTGCAAGGCCTCGGCGATCAGTTCGCGGGCCTGGGCCGGGGTCAGCGCCAGCAGGTCGTAATGCACCATCAACGTGGTGTAGGACGGCACCAGGTCGATCAGGTGCGCGGCGAAGCCTTCGCGTACGCGCTCGCACGCGGCGAGCATCCACGGCATGTTCTCTTCGGCGATGGCGTCGAACAGGCGCACCATCAGGCAGTCGATGGCGACCGTTTCAATCCGTGGCTTCATGGGTTGGCCTGCCGGTCCAGGGCCTCGCGGATACGCTGTACCGCAGCCACCGAGCTGGCGTTGTCGCCGTGTACGCACAGGGTATTGGCGTGCAGCACCAAGGCGCTGCCATCACTGGCCACCAGCGGCTCGCCGCGGGCGATGCGCAGGGCCTGGTCGATGATGGTGTCGGCGTCGTGGTGCACCGCCCCCGGCAACTGCCGCGAAACCAGATGGCCGGCGGCGTCGTAGGCGCGGTCGGCAAAGGCCTCGAACCATAACGTCAGGCCGAATTCATCGCCCAGGGCCTGGGCCGCGCTGTTGTCGCGGGTGGCCATGAGCATCAGCGGCAGCTGCCGGTCGTAGGCGGCCACGGCCTGGATGACCGCCCGCAACTGGGCGGGGTTGGCCATCATGTCGTTGTACATCGCGCCGTGGGGTTTGACGTAGCTGACGCGGGTGCCCTGGGCGCGGCAGATGCCGTCCAGCGCGCCGATCTGGTAGTGCAGCAGGTCCTGGATTTCCTGGGCCGAATACGCCATCGAGCGGCGGCCGAACCCGGCCAGGTCCTGGTACGCCGGGTGCGCGCCGATGCGCACCGCGTTCTTCAGGGCCAGGGCAACGGTCTTGCGCATGATGCTCGGGTCGCCGGCGTGGAACCCGCAGGCAACGTTGGCGCAGTCAATGAAGGGCATGACCTCGGCGTCCAGACCCAGGGTCCAGTTGCCAAAGCTTTCGCCGATGTCGCAGTTCAATAGCAGGCGGCTCACGTGAACACTCCCGTAGGCTTTTGAATATTTTTATGCGGGAAATTTCTTCAATCTTCCGCAGATTATCAGTTAGTGTCCGTTGCGTGGCGGGCCACCGCGAGTGGCGAGCCGGGCGCCTAGCTGATTCTTATTGGTATTGTGCGAACCCGACGCCTAAGGTGGGTGCAGGCATTTTTCGATGCTGGCGCCCTGCCCGTCCAACCAATAAAAACCGCTTCAAGGCATAAGTAAAAGTTGATCCCATGAATCTCAAGTTCCTCGAAACCTTCGTCTGGGTCGCGCGCCTCAAGAGCTTTCGCCTGACCGCAGAGAAGCTGTTCACCACCCAGGCCTCGATTTCCAGCCGCATCGCGGTGCTGGAAAGCGAGTTGGGGGCCAAACTGTTTTTGCGTGATTCGCGCGGCGTGAGCCTGACCCCCGAGGGCTTGAAGGTGCTCGATTACGCCGAGCAGATGATGGACACCATGCAGGCGCTCAAGCAGTCGATCTCCACCCGCAGCAGCAAGGTGGGGCGCATCCGCATCGGCGCGATGGACACGGTGATCCACACCTGGCTCAGCTCCCTGGTGGCGCAGATGGCGGACGTCTACCCGCAGGTGGAAATCGAATTGGTGGCCGATACCTCGCTCAACCTCTGCGATCAGTTGCAAAAAGGCTTTCTCGATCTGATTCTGCAAACCGACCTGCTGCGCCAGGAAAGCCTGCGCAGCCTGGAACTGGCCAGCCACCCGGTGGCGTGGATCGTGGCCAGCAATTCGATCTACAACCGCGATTACTCAGGCCTGGCCGACCTGGCCAACGAGCGCATCATCACCTACTCGAAAAACTCCCACCCACACCAGGAAATCCTCGGGCTGATGCAGGCCCATGGCGTAATGTCGCCGCGCCTGAGTTGCGTGAATTCGGTGTCGGCCATCACCCGCCTGCTGCGTGACGGCTTCGGCATCGCCGCGCTGCCGCCGGTGCTGGTGAGCGAAGAACTGGCCCGGGGCGAATTGACCCTGCTGCCCATCGACCAGCGCCCACCGAACCTGCAAGTGGTGGTGTGCTGGCGCGTGGGCGTGGACCTGGCCGAAGACATCGTGGCCCTGTGCCAGAGCACAGTGAGCGCCTATGCGCAGAAGATGGGCGAGACTTACATCGCCCTCAAATAAGACGTAGCAAGCAGGCTTGCCCGCTTCCTACCCTATGGGGATTACAAGCCGCGCAGGTTGCGGTCTTCGATGGGCCGGCTCTGGCGCAGACGCCGCCCGCCCAGCACCACCCAGTCGATCAGGCGGAACAGGCATTCGATGCCAAACGACAAGGCCAACGCGCCGCCCATGGCCCAGCCCATGGCTTCGGGGGTGAGGAGGATCTGGTAGCTGTAGCCGTTCCAGGTTTCTTCGCGGATTGCCGGGTCGGCGGCCAGCGCCACTTGCAGCACGCGGATGTACCACGGGCCTTGCATGGCCTGGAACTGCTTGTCTAACGCCTGCTGGCGGGTGAGCAAGGTGCTCAGGCTGTCGGCGTCGCTGCGAAACACCGGGTCGTCGCTGGCACGGTAATGGGCGACCAGGGCTTGCAAATCGCCCTTGAAGAACTGTTCGGCGGTGCGCTGGAAGCCTTGCAGGCCGGTCTGCGCTTCGATCAGGTGCGCCTCGACGCGCTTGCCGTAATCGCTGACAAACCCCGGCACCTGAACCCCGATCAACAGGCCCGCCGCAAACAACACCAGGCGCAGATAACTGAGCAACATCGTGGACGTCCTTATGGTTCGGTTTGGCCTTGGGCCACGCATTCGCCACCACGCCACAGGCTCCATTGGCCGGGCTGGTAGCGGGTCCAGGTTTCGTTTTCGGTCAAGGGTTCGGTGGCGATCACGGTGACCACGTCATTGGGCGTGGTTTCGGCCTGGAAGTCGACGATCACGTCCACGTCCTTCAAGCGCGCCGGGCCGAAGGGCGCACGCCGGGTGATCTGCGCCAGTTTGGTGGAGCAATAGCAAAACAGCCAATCACCGTCGCTGAGCAGGCAGTTGAATACGCCCAGGCTGCGGTACTCGGCGCAGGCTTGCAGCAACGAGGGCAGCAACTGCTCGATGTCCACCGGCTCCGGGAAGGCATCGCGCACGCGGTTGAGCAGGTCGCAGAACGCCGCTTCGCTGTCGGTATCGCCGACGGGCCGATAAAAAGTTGCCGCGGGGGCGAAACCGGCGAGCTGGCCGTTGTGCGCAAAGCACCAGTTGCGCCCCCACAGCTCGCGCACGAAGGGATGAGTGTTGGACAGGCAGACCTTGCCGACGTTGGCCTGGCGGATGTGGCCAATAACCACTTCGCTCTTGATCGGGTAACGCTGCACCAGCAACGCCACTTCCGAGTCGCAACTGGCGCCCGGGTCCTGGAACAGGCGCAAGCCGCGCCCTTCATAAAACGCTATGCCCCAACCGTCGCGGTGCGGGCCGGTGCGCCCGCCGCGCTGCATCAGCCCGGTGAAGCTGAACACAATATCGGTCGGTACATTGGCGCTCATGCCCAGTAACTCACACATGCTCGGACTCTCGCTTCAATGCCGGGGCCAGGTTACAAACGCGGTTCGACGCGCGACCTTTGGGGGTTGCTGGGCAGTGGCGCACGGCCATAGCGGTCGTCGCCGGCATGCCCGAAAGGTTGTTCGTCGAGCTGCGCGTCAGCCGCGGCCGCGGCAGCCTTGGCGGCCTCGTTGCGCGCCTTGCGTTCGTTGATGCTGCGCTCGATGGGCCAGCGGATCAGCGCGAACACCAGGTACAGGCCCAGGGCGATGATGCCGTACATCACCAGGTCCGAGACTGCACGCAGGACGTTGTTGCCGACCTTGAGCAGCAGGTCCATCACGGTGATCGCCACGGCGGGGGCGAACTGTTCCTTGACCGGGTCGATGATGGTGGGCGTGAACAACACCACCGCCATCAACACCCGCAAGGGCTCGCGCAGCCAGCGCCACATCCAGCGGGTCATGCGCATCCACACCAACAGGCAGCCCAAAGCGGCAACGGCGTAAAGGCCCCAGGCGATCAGAAAGTCGTTCTCGGTCATGGTGTCCATGGCTGGCAGGCAAAGAGGCGCTATGATAACGGCTTTTCGCCCATCAGGCTTGTACGCCTTGCGCGTCGCCCGTTTTGTCAATTGCCCGAGAGCTCAAAATGCCCGTTTCTTCTTCCGTTCTCGCCGCGCCCGTTGCCCACAAGGCCGACGGTGCCGACCCCTACGCCTGGCTGCAGGAGCGCGACAGCGCCCCGGTGCTCGACTACCTCAAGGCCGAAAACAGCTACGTGCAGGCGCAATTGGCCGATCAAGCGCCGCTGCGCGAGGCGCTGTTCGAAGAGATCAAGGGCCGCATCCTGGAAACCGACCTGTCCCTGCCCTCGCCCTGGGGCCCGTACCTGTATTACACCCGCACCACGGCGGGCGATGAGTACGCGCGCCACTACCGCTGCCCGCGCCCGGCGGACGACAGCCTGACCCTGGACGAAAGCCGCGAACAACTGCTGCTGGACCCCAACGTGCTGGCCAACGGCGGGTTTTTCTCCCTCGGCGCCTTCAGCATCAGCCCCGACCACCAGCGCCTGGCCTACAGCCTGGACACCAGCGGCGAAGAAACCTACACCCTGTTCGTCAAGGAACTGAGCAACGACAAACTTAGCGAACTGCCCTTCCAGGACTGCGACGGCAGCATGACCTGGGCCAACGACAGCCTGACCCTGTTTTTCGGCGAACTGGACGACACCCATCGCCCGCACAAACTCTTTCGCTATCGCCTCGACGGCACCGCCGCGCAAGAAGTGTTCCACGAGCCGGACGGGCGTTTTTTCCTGCACTGCTACCGCTCAAGTTCCGAGCGCCAGTTGCTGCTATCGCTGGGCAGCAAGACCACCAGCGAAGTCTGGGCCCTGGACGCCAGCCAGCCGCAACAGCCCTTCACTTGCCTGGCGCCGCGGGTCGAAGGCCATGAATACGAGGTCGATCACGGCCAGCTCGACGGCCAGTGGACCTGGCTGATCCGCAGCAACCGCGACGGCATCAACTTCGCCCTGTACCAAGCCGCTGACCAGGGCCAGGCGCCCACCGCCGGCGACTGGCAAACCCTGATCCCCCACAGCGATACGGTGATGCTCGACGGCTTGAGCCTCAACGCTGGGGGCCTGACCCTGAGCCTGCGCATCGGTGGCCTGCCGGTCATCGAAGTGCGGCCCCAGGGCCTGCCGGCCTACCGCGTAGAGTTGCCCGACGCGGCCTACAGCCTCTATGTGCAAAACAGCCTGGAATTTGCCAGCGAACACATCCGCCTGCGCTACGAAGCCCTCAACCGTCCGGCGCAAATCCGCCAACTGCACCTGGCCACCGGCGAGCAAGTGGTGCTCAAGCAAACCCCGGTGCTCGGCCCATTCGACGCCGACGCCTACGTCAGCCAACGCCTGTGGGCCACCGCGCCGGACGGCACGCAGGTGCCCATCAGCCTGGTGGTCAAGCGCCAATGCCTGGGCCAGCCGACACCGCTCTACCTCTACGGCTACGGTGCCTATGGCGAAAGCCTCGACCCCTGGTTCTCCCACGCGCGCCTGAGCCTGCTGGACCGGGGCGTGGCCTTCGCCATCGCCCATGTGCGTGGCGGCGGCGAGTTAGGCGAAGCCTGGTACCGCGCCGGCAAGCAGGAGCACAAACAGAACACCTTCAATGACTTCATCGCCTGCGCCGAACACCTGATCGCCCAGGGCTACACCCGCCCCGAGCAACTGGTCATCAGTGGCGGCAGCGCTGGCGGCCTGTTGATTGGCGCGGTGCTCAACCAGCGCCCCCAGCTGTTCGCTGCGGCCATTGCCGAAGTGCCGTTCGTCGATGTGCTCAACACCATGCTCGACCCCGAGTTGCCGCTGACCGTCACCGAGTACGACGAATGGGGCAACCCCCAGGACCCGCAGGTGTATGCGCGGATCAAGGCCTACGCGCCCTACGAAAACGTGCGCGCCCAGGCCTACCCGGCGCTGCTGGTGATCGCCGGCTACAACGACAGCCGCGTGCAGTATTGGGAAGCGGCCAAGTGGGTGGCCAAATTGCGCGCCACCAAGACCGACACCAACCCGTTGCTGCTCAAGACGGAACTGGAGGCCGGCCACGGCGGCATGAGCGGGCGCTATCAGGGATTACGTGACGTAGCTCTCGAATACGCCTTTGTGTTCAAGGTGCTGGGCATCGCCTGAGGAACTGTAGGCCGCGTGCGTGTCTGAACCACACGCACTCATTTTCAAAGACCAAAGACGCACGACCATGTCCGAACCGACCCTACTGAACAACGAAATCCGCGACTGGCTGATGGACTGCGGCCTGTTCGATCAACTGCTGCCTGCGGACTTCGCGGCGGCGGCGGGCTACTTCAGCATCGCCACCATTGCCCAGGGCGAAGCCATTTTCCACGAGGGCGATGCCGGCAGCTTCATGTGCATCCTCCACAGCGGCCAGGTGGCCGTGCAGAAAACCAACGGCGACGGCCACGCGGTGACCATCGCCACCCTGCGCGCCGGCCGCGCCTTTGGCGAAATGGCGGTGCTCGACGGCGAGCGGCGCTCGGCCAGTTGCGTGGCCGCCGAGGACTGCCAGTTGCTGACCCTGGGCAAGGATTCCCTGGAGCGCATGCTCAACGACGCGCCGAAAGTCGCCGCCAAAATCATCCGCGCCCTGGCCATCGCCCTGTCCAAACGCCTGCGCATGGCCGATGGCAAACTGCTGTCGCAGCAGGTCTAGCTGCCGGGCTTGAGCTTGTCCGGGGCCGGGTCTACGGGCAACGGCTGGTCTTTCGGCGGCCCGGGCTTGTCGATGGGCGGCAGCAGCGGCGCGCCGTTGCGGCTGCCCGTGGCCCGGGGCACGCCGGGCGGGGTGACTTGCGGGTAAGGCGTGGGCGTGGCGGTGCCCGGCGAACCCGGCACGGGCGGCGGCGCGACCGGCACCGTTTGCAGCTCTTGGGCCTGCGCCGCACTTATCCAGAGCGCGGCCCCAGCAATGACCGTTAGAATGGTGCGCTTCATCGTTGGCTCCCTGGCCCTGGTGGTGAGCCTCAGGCTACTCCCAACCGCGCCGGTTTGCCCTGCTCCCTCGCGGTTTTTCCTCCTTCTCACATGAGCACCCCATGAAACGTTTCGTTCTGCTGGACACCACCCCGATCCCCGACAACGGCGGTGCCTTGTGCCTGTTCGAGTACGGCGAGGATTTCGTCATCAAGATCCAGGGTGGCGACGGCGGGCAATTGATGAATACCCGCATGCACGGCTCCGAGGATGCCCTGGCCGAGATCCCCTGCCGCAAAGTGGCCGGCCGGCCCGGCTCGCGGGTGCTGATCGGCGGCCTGGGCATGGGCTTTACCCTGGCCTCGGCCCTCAAGCACCTGGGCAAGAGCGCCGAAGTGGTGGTCGCCGAGCTGGTGCCAGGCGTGGTGGAGTGGAACCGCGGGCCGCTGGGGGAAAAATCCGGGCGCCCGCTGCTCGACCCGCGCACCGTGATCCGCCTGGAAGACGTGGCCAAGGTGCTGCAAGCCGAACCCCAGGGCTTTGACGCCATCATGCTGGACGTCGACAACGGCCCCGAAGGCCTGACCCAGAAAGCCAACAGTTGGCTGTACTCGGCCGGCGGCCTCAGCGCCTGCGCCAAGGCCCTGCGGCCCAAGGGCGTGCTGGCAGTGTGGTCGGCCAGCGCCGACCGCCAGTTCAGCGACAAACTGAAAAAGGCC
Organism: Pseudomonas sp. MF08875; assembly: GCF_059862525.1. Taxonomy (NCBI): domain Bacteria; kingdom Pseudomonadati; phylum Pseudomonadota; class Gammaproteobacteria; order Pseudomonadales; family Pseudomonadaceae; genus Pseudomonas; species Pseudomonas sp. MF08875. The sequence continues at coordinate 31,933 of NZ_JCBCUW010000035.1, read as the reverse complement.
GGGTTCAAGGCCGAAGAAGTGCAAGTCTTCGCCCACGGCAACAAGGGCACCCGGCACACCATCTGGATTGCCGAGAAACTCAAGGGCTGAGCTAAACTGCCAGCACTCCCGTCATTCGTCTTCTACACAGGTGAACCCATGAGTTCGACCAATACCTCCAAACTGGACCGTATCCTCGCCGACGCCCAACGCGACCGCGAGATGGGTTACCGCGACAAAGCGCTGAAAATGTACCCCCACGTGTGCGGCCGCTGCGCCCGTGAATTTGCCGGCAAGCGCCTGAGCGAACTGACCGTGCACCACCGCGACCATAACCACGACAACAACCCCCAGGACGGCTCCAACTGGGAACTGTTGTGCCTGTACTGCCACGACAACGAACACTCGCGCTACACCGACCAGCAGTACTTCGGCGAGGGCTCCCTGAGTACCCCCACCATCGCCAAGGCCACCCACAACCCGTTCGCCGCCCTGGCGGGGTTGATGAAAAAGGACGAGTGACTGCGCCTGCAACCTGGGCCTTGGAGTCCGCTCCACTGTGGGAGCAGGCCTGCCCGCGATGGCGGCGGTACCGCCAACACCCCTGCCTGCTGACAGATTGCTATCGCGAGCAGGCTCGCTCCCACAAAGCCGGGGGAACTACTCCCACAGAGGCTGGCGATAGCCATCGGCTAAACACCGCAATCGCCGTATAATCGCGCCTTTTCCCCGAAGGCTCCCCCTCCCGTGGCCAACAAACGATACAGCTGCATTGGTTTGTACAACCCCAAATCACCGGAAAACGTCGGCTCGGTGATGCGTGCGGCGGGTTGCTATGGCGTGGCTTCGGTGTTCTACACCGGCAAGCGCTATGAACGGGCCCGCGACTTCGTGACCGACACCAAAAAAGTCCACCAGGACATCCCGCTGATCGGCATCGACGACCTGAAAAAAATCCTGCCCCTAGGCTGCATCCCGGTGGCAGTGGAGTTGGTCGAGGGCGCCCGTTCGCTGCCCGAATACACTCACCCGGACCGCGCGCTGTATATCTTCGGCCCCGAGGACGGCTCCCTGGACAAAGAGATCCGCGACTGGTGCGAAGACGTGGTGTACATCCCCACCACCGGTTGCATGAACCTGGCGGCCACGGTCAACGTGGTGCTCTACGACCGCTTGGCCAAGGGCAATAACACCCGTTCCGGGCCTAAGTTCTGAGCGATCCGATGGAACAAGCGCCGCCCCCGCGTAGTCAGCCTTAAGAGCAACCCGCCCCCAGGAGACAGATCATGAGCGACAGCAAACTCGTACAACGCATCGAATCCACCACGCCCCGCGGCCCCGCCGAGCAGAACGTGCAGGGCTGGGAACGCATCGGCTCCCTGGCCGGCGGTGTGGTGATGATGGGCAAAGGCCTGCGCCGTGGCGGCGTGTTCGGCCTGATTCAAGTGGCGATTGGCGGCGTGGCCCTGGCCCGTGGCATCACCGGCCACAGTTCGGCCAAGAGCCTGCTGGAAAAAGGCCGCCGCGACATGGACAACGTGCGCGGCAAGATCGAACGCGCCGCCCGTGACCTCAACAACCTGCAAGCCAAGGCCGACGCCGCCGCTGCGCCCAAGGCCAAGCCCGACCTCTAAGCGCGCACCTGGCTGCGTCTACACGCCCTTCAACAACTCGCTGTCGAGCACCTTTGAGCCGCCACCCAGGATGCTCTCGCTAAGCTGCACGAACTCGGCGGTGCTAACGCTTTCCAGGCGCATCACCGCCCGCAACACGTCGTCAAGGGAGCGTTTGTTGCGGGTCTTGATGCGGATTTCACTGTCCAACTCCTGCAACAGCAGCACCGCCCGGGCCAATTGCGCCCCGGCGATGTGCTCGCCGCGCAGGCTAGTGACCTCGTGGCCCTGCTTGGCCAAGCGGGTGTGCAGGCTCTGGTAGCGCTCGTCGCTGATGCCTCCGGCGCGGCGCAGCAGTTCGATGGCGTAGTACTCGGCAAAACCTTCGCTGATCCAGTCACTGCCGTGGCTGTCGTTGATCCGCCCGAACACCTGCACCAACTCGCGCACCAAAGGGCTGCTGCCGCTCTCGCTGACCAGCGGCAAGCGGCTGCTCAGGTAAATGGAGTCGTGCCCGGCCAGGCTGGCGCGCCACATCGGGTCGCCGGCGCCGACAATCAGCAGCTTGCCCGGGTGGCGCGGGAACACCGCTTGCACCTGGGGCCAAACGAACGTCAGCAGGGTCAGCACGTCCATGCGGCGCATGCCCTGGCCCTGGGGCGAGGCCACGGTGACCTGGGTTTCCCCCAGCAACGTGCGGCGGCTGCCCAGGGTGCCGGCGAGCATCCACCCCGTGGGGCGGTCGAACAGGCGCGAAGGGTTGTCGATGCGAAAACGCCGCTTGCCGATGCGCGGCCACGCCGTCTCGACGCTTTTCCAGCCCGGCGGCAGCTCAAAGCCCAGGCGCGCCACCAGCTCGATGCCGTCCTGCTGATCGAGCCGCGCCGCCGGCACCAGCAAATCGCCGCGCAACAGTGCCCACTTGGGCGTCACGCGGCTGTCGAAACTGCCATTGTCACGGGCCTGGTTGATACGTACGCGGTAGCTCAGGCTGGCCTTGCCGCTGGCCGGGCGCCAGATGCCGCGCCGGTCCTGGGCCTGCCATTGGCCGTCGGCCTTGAAATCGCTGTAGTCGTCGCCCGCGCCCAGGTCGAAATCCAGGCTGCGCACCGCCGAGCCTTCGCCCAGGGTCAGGGTGACCCAGGCCTGGTCGCCCTTGGGCAACAACTTGACCTGGTAATCCAGGTCGACTTTCTTCGCCGCCCACAGCGGCGCACTCAGCGCCAGCAGCAAGCAGGCCGCCGCCAGCCGTGTTCCTACAGCCATACACAGTCCCTCGTGGTTCAACGATTGCGCCGCCGGGCCGTGGGGCCTCAGCCTGCGCGAAAAATCAGGTGGTCTTCCCAATCGTCCTCGGCCACGCTGCCTTCGGCCAGCATGCGCCCGGACTGGGAAATACGTTCGTGGTGCACCGCGTCGCGGTCACCGCACACCAGGTGATGCCAGTGCGGCAGGTCCTTGCCCTCGCTGACCAAGCGGTAGCCGCAGGTCGGCGGCAGCCAGGTGAACTGGTCGGCCTTGCCCGGGGTGAGCTGGATGCAATCGGGCACCGTGTCGCGGCGGTTGGGGTAGTCACTGCACTGGCAGGTGTTCAGGTCCAGCAACTTGCAGGCAATTCGCGTGTAATAGACGCTGTTGTCCTCTTCATCCTCGAGCTTTTGCAGGCAGCACAGGCCACAGCCGTCGCACAACGATTCCCACTCCTGCGGGTCGAGTTGTTCGAGGGTTTTGCGGGTCCAGAAGGGTTCTACGTTGGCAGCCATGGTTCGCAGTTCAACATCAGCGCAGTGAAAAGGCCGCCAGTCTAGTGCCAAGGGGGCGGTGGGCCAAGGGCGGGCGACTGCTGGTAGCGCCAGGCTTGTCAGTTTGCCCCTCGCCCAGTAGCTTTAGGCGCTGGCCGCAGGCCATTAACGCTCGACCGCGTTGCCTGCGCCGCGCTGTAAACCCCGCCAAAAACCCATCGCCCAGCCTATCTGCGCCCGCCGGTTTTTATCCGTATTCATTGACCTAGCCAGGAACCCTGCATGAGCGCTAACCCTCGCGTTGCCGACTACGCCATCCACCCGCAATTCATCGAACGCTGGTCGCCCCGGGCTTTTACCGGCGAGAGCATCCCCCAAGAAACCCTGCTGAGCTTCTTTGAAGCCGCGCGCTGGGCGCCTTCGGCCTACAACTCCCAGCCGTGGCGCTTTTTGTATGCACGCCGCGACACGCCGAACTGGGAGCGCTACCTGGGCCTGCTCAACGAATTCAACCGCAGTTGGGCGCAACACGCCTCGGCCCTGGTGATCGTGATCTCGAAAACCACCTTCACCGCCCCCGGCGCCAGCGAAGAAACCCCGGCCCTGTGGCACACCTTCGACACCGGCTCGGCCTGGGGCCACCTGGCGTTGCAAGCAAGCCTGAGCGGCTGGCACACCCACGGCATGGCCGGGTTCGACCAAGACTTGACCCGTAAGGAGTTGAACATCCCCGAGGGCTACGCCCTGCACGCCGCCGTGGCCATCGGCAAACTCGGCGACAAGGCCACCCTGGCCGACTACCTACAGGCCCGGGAAACCCCAAGCCCCCGCCGCCCGCTGAGCGAGTTGGCGGCGGAAGGGGATTTCAGCCTTTAAGGCTGACAGGCCTGTGGGAGCCACCCGCGACAACGCCCGCTCAATAGCCCCGGGCGAAATCCACTTCCCCGCGCAAGGCTTGCTGGGCCTGATAGGCACGCAGGTTGTCGACGAACAACTGCACCAGCAACGGCGGTGAAGTGGGCGCGGAGCTGTGGCCGGTCAGCAGCAGGCCCCAGGCTGTCCAGAAGGGATGGCGCTGGGGCAGCGGTTCCTGGCGGCAGACGTCGATCACTGCACCGGCCAGGTGCCCTTCCTTGAGGGCCTCGACCAGGTCGGCGTCCACCACCGCCACGCCGCGCCCGGCGTTGATGAACAGCGCCGTGGGCTTGAACTGCTTGAACAGCGCGGCGTTGTACAGGTCGTGGGTGTGGGGAGTGTTGGGCAGCAGGTTAATCACGTAATCCACCTGCCCCACCAGCCGCGGCAAATCTTCCAGCGCCGCCACTTCAATAAACGGCGCCTGCTCGCGGGCGCTGCTGGCGATGCCGTACAACTGCACGCCAAAAGGCACCAAAAACTGCGCCACACAACTGCCGATGTCGCCGGTGCCGACGATCAACGCCTTGCGCCCGGCCAGGCTCTGGCCCAGGCGCCCGTCCCACTTGCGCTCCACCTGGCTGACCAGGCGCGCCAGCACTTCGCGCTCGTGGCCGAGCATGTAGGTGAGCACGTATTCGGCCATGACCTGGCCGAAAATCCCCACCGCCCGGGTTAGGCGATAGTCGCGCGGCAAGCCGTCGGCCAGCAGCGGCGTGATGCCCGCCCAGGTCGATTGCAGCCATTGTGGGTGGTGGCCCTGGCGCAGCAGGGTCGCCAACAGGTCGGGCTGGCCCAACCACACCGGGCAGTCGGCCGCCAGGCTGGCCAGTTCGGCGGAATCGCCGCTGGTCAGCACCTCAAGGTCGGGCGCGGCGGCGCGCAGCAGTTGGGCGTAGAGGGCGTGGTCGTGTTCAGCAATCAGAACGCGCATGGTTCAAACCTTTCAAAAACAGGGCACGGGGCCGCGGCCGTCGATTCCCGACAGCCCCGCCCCCCTGGCAAAAATGTGCATCCAACGGATAACAGCGCCCCTGGCAGGGCACTTAGCGATCACACCGGGTCATTGCGCCGCAGCAGCTCTTCGGGCAAGTGCTCGATGTACTCGTCTTCGGCGGGCGGCATTTGCAGGTGGTAACCCTGGGATTCCAGGTTCGCCAGCACCACATGGATGTCTTCGCGCGACAGCGCGCGCTGCGGGCTCAGCACCAGGTCGAAGGCGTGGTGCGGCTTGCCGAACGCGGCCAAGAGGTTTTCCGGCACACGCTCCAGGGCATCGCTTTTGAGCACGTAAAGGTACATCTCGTTTTTCTTCAGGCTGCGGTAGATGGAGCAAATACGTTTCAAGGCTGTTCTCCGGCGGTGGCCAGGCTGTCGAGCAGGGCCTGGCCCATCAATTCGCGGCGCCAGCCACGCAGGGAATCGGGCAATTGATAAGGGCCCTGGGGGAAGCCGCTTTTAATCAGCGCTTCGAGGGTTTTCTTGCGCAGCATCAGCTCCGGGGCGATATCCAGGCGCTCGGCCTCGCTCTGGCCCAAGGCGCGCAGGCGCTTGACCAAGGCGGCGGCTTCCACCGGCAGCGGCTCGGGCACGGCCGGTGGCCATTGCTCGGGCGGCAGGTTGGCGAAGCGCTGGATGAGGTCGAGCAGGAACTGGCCGTCCTGGCGCACGGTGCGCGGGTGCATGTCGTCGATTTTCGCCAGCGCCGAGAGGTTGTCGGGCTGGGTGCGCGCCAATGGCCACAGGGCGTGCTCGCGGATGATACGGTTGCGCGGCAGGTCCCGGGCGCGGGCCTCTTGCTCGCGCCAGGCGCACAGCTCACGCAACACCGCCAATTGGGCGCGGGACAGCTTCCAGGCCAGCTTGGCCTCGCGATAGACCTCGTAGGGGTCGGTTTCGCGGCGCAGGTTGGCCACCAGTTCGGCGCCATCCTCCAGGACCCAGGCGTGCTTGTCGTCCGACAGCTTGGGCCGCAGGTGGCTGTAGACCTCGGCCAGATGCACGGCATCTTCGGCGGCGTAGCTGATTTGCGTCTCCGACAACGGCCGGCGCAACCAGTCAGAGCGGGTTTCGCCCTTGGGCAGCTCAATGCCCAGCACTTCCTGGACCAGGCGCGAGTAACCCATGGAGAAGCCCAGGTTGAGGTAAGCGGCGGCCAATTGGGTGTCGAATAGCGGCGCCGGCAGGCTGCCGGTCAGGCGCAACAGCACTTCCAGGTCTTCGCTGCAGGCGTGCAGCACCTTGGTCACCGCCGGGTTTTCCAGCAATGCCGCCAGGGGCTGCCAGTTGTCGATGGTCAACGGGTCGATCAGGTAGGCGCGCTCGCCGTCGCCGATCTGCAACAGGCCGGCGATGGGGTAGAAGGTGTCGACCCGCATGAATTCGGTGTCGAGGGCGACGAAGGGCAGTGCCTGCCACTGTGTACAGAAACGACCGAGGCTATCGTTGTCGCGAATCCAGTGAATATCGATGGCCACACGGCTCTCCCTTGAAGAATGGCGCGCAGTATATATCGCCCCCGGGGATTTCCGCGCCTGAACTACAGCTGTGCACAAAGGAAAAAACCTTCAAGAGCTGAAGAATAGACCTACAAGCCAGCCCTAACTGGCCTTCCTCAGGACATAAACCCGCGACAAGGCGAGGCCGGGGAAAAAATCCTGATGACTGACGATGTCGAATCCCGCTTGTCTGAATTCCTTTTCGATGTGGTTTTTGCTGCCCTGCAAGGGGTTTTCATCGCGTACGCGGCCCAGGTCAAGGCCCCCCAGCAGGCGCACGCAAACAATCACCGTGTCACGGCTGACCCGGTGGAATTCGCGCAGCAAGGCCAGGCGATGCTCGCCGTTGAGCATGTGGGCGTAGAGGCGCATGCAGAAGATGCAATCGACGGCATTGGCCGATAGGCCGAGGCTGAAGGCCGAACTGTGGAAGGTCTTGACCCGCGCCAGCACTTCACGCGGGTGGTGGATGGGCGCGTGGTCGAGCATCTGCGGGGAGTTGTCGGCCGCCAGGATCACCCGGTTGCCGTGCTCGGCCAGCACCGGCCAGAACAGCCCCGCGCCACAGGCCACGTCCAGGATCAACCCCGGCTCCCCGGCAGCCTTGAGTGCGCCACGCACCCGTTGTTCGTCACGCCATTGCGCCAGGCGCTGGCCCAGGCCCAGCGGCCGAGCCTCCAGGCAGGTGCTGGCGTGCTCGCGCTCGTAACGCTCGGCGAATTCATGCTCAACGGTGGAAGGTGACTGCGATGACATCAAGCCAACACTCGAAGGTAAGGGTCATGGAAGCGGCAGGTTAGCCGCTGGCAGGTGAAAAAAAGGTGAGCGCATGTGCTTTGTCGTAACAAGAGGGCTTGCCCGCGCAGCACTCCCAGGCTTCTCAGGGCCTGAGTACGCGGTGTTGCCGGATGCTTTGGGGTCGCTGCGCAACCCTGCGCCGGCCAGCACGCTGGCTACGGTGTTTATTGGCCGGCCAGCACGCCATCGAGCACCGGCGTGCGGCACCCGGCGAACAGGTCGAGTTTGCCGTCGTACACCTGGGTGCTGACCTCCAAAAGGCCCAGCATGGAATGGAACAGGTTGTCCTGGCTCAAAGGTTTGTCGCGGCTCAACTGCAGGCAGTGGGTGTCCAGCGCAAAGCTCTTTTGGTAGCTGTCGGAAAACCAAGCCAGCATCGCCACGTGTTTTTGCTGGTCCGGCGCCAGCATGTAGGGCGTGCCATGGAGGAACAGGTTGTACTCGCCCAGCGACTCACCGTGGTCGGAGAGGTACAGCATGGCGGTATCGACCTTGTCCTGGTTGCGCCGCAGCAGGTCGATCAGGGTCGCCAGCACGTGGTCGGTGTAGACCAGGGTGTTGTCGTAGCCATTGACGATGCTTTCGCGGCTGCAATTGTTCAGCGCATTGCTTTCGCACACCGGGGTGAAACGCTCGTAGGCCTTGGGGTAGCGCTTGAAGTATTCCGGGCCGTGGCTGCCCATTTGGTGCAGCACCAGCACGGTGTCCTTGGCCAGGCTGTCGATCAGTTGCTGCAAGCCTTGCAGGAGGATTTCGTCGCGGCACTCGCTGTTGGCGCACAACTGCGGGTCCTTGAGGTTGCTGACATCTTGCAGGGTGACCCGGTCGCACGTGCCCTTGCAGCCGGACTGGTTGTCGCGCCAGATCACCTCCAGCCCGGCGCGCTTGAGCACGTCCAGCAGGCCTTCCTGGTTTTTCGCCTGGCTGGCGTCGTAGCCCTTGCGGCCCATGTTGGAGAACATGCACGGCACCGACACCGCTGTCTCGGTGCCACAGGAGCGCACGTCGGTAAAGGCGATCAACCCACTCTCCTTGTTCAGTTGCGGGGTGGTATCGCGCTCGTAGCCGAGGATGCCGAAGTTCTGCGCCCGGGCGCTCTCGCCCACCACCAACACCGTCAGCGATTTACGGCCGTGGGTTTGCCAGGTGGGGTTCTTTTGCGCGTCTTCGCCGATGGCCACAAAAGACCGGCCGGCCGCCGCCGCTTGCTCGCGCAGCAGCCCCGCCGCAGCGCCTATGTAGTTGCTCGGCACCAGCATCAGGCGCAGTTCGTGGTGGTTGCGAAACAGCGACGACAGGCCCTGATAGTTGACCAACGCCACGCCACCAATCACTGCCATCGACACGACACCTGCCAGCAACTTAAACAACAACTCGCGGGGCCAGGGGCGATAACTAATTGGAAGTTTCCACACGATCAGCGACGGTATTACACCCAAGCCCACTATATAAGCCAGCCACTTCCAGGACAGTAAATCACGCACTTCCGTGGCATTGGTCTGGGCGAAGTTACGTACCATACCGGTATCGATCAACACCCCGTATTGCGCCATAAAATAGGCCACGCCAGCGCTAATCATGAATAACAGAATCAACAGCGGCTTAAATACATAACGAAACGCCAACAACGTCAGCACCAGGTTAAACGCAAATACGATCATCACCCCGAACGCCACGCGCAGGCCAAAACCCTGGCCGCCCGTGGCGGTAATCGCGAACAGGTGCTGCCATAACGTAATGTTGAAGGCCACTAATAAAAAGGCACTGGCAACCAACGTCACCCATTCTGGGCGCACGGCTTTAGTCGTTGACATGATGATCTGCTTATTCCTTGAAAGAAGTGCCGCCTGCGCGCAACAAACATAATCACGGGCTACGACAGCACGAACTTTAAGCAGGCAATCATCAATGTTTCGTGAAAAAGATAGTAAGGAATAATTAAGCCGCCAGTATTTTGCCCTGGCGGCTTTTTAACGAAGGTTTGGCGCCTCAGGCTTGGTGCAGGTACCAGCGCCAATCCTGTTCGCCCACTTGCCCCATGAACTGGCGGTACTCGGCCCGTTTGACCGCCAGGTACACCCGCAAAAACTCCGCGCCCAAGGCTTCCCGGGCCCAGGCCGAACCTTCGAGGGCGCGCAGGGTGGTCAGCCAATCGGTGGGCAGCAGCTCTTTGGCCTGGGCGTAGCCGTTGCCTTCCACCGGCGCGCCAGGGTCGAGGCGCTGGCGGATGCCGTGATGGATGCCGGCGAGGATCGCCGCTGCCGCCAGGTAGGGGTTGGCGTCGGCACCGCAGATGCGGTGTTCGATGTGCCGGGAAAACGCCGGCCCACCAGGTACCCGCAGGCTGACGGTGCGGTTGTCCACGCCCCAGGTGGCGGCCAGCGGCGCGTAGCTGTTGCTCTGGAAGCGCCGGTAGGAGTTGGCGTTGGGGCAGAACAGCAGCAAGGAGTCGAGCAAGGTGGCGAGCATGCCGCCCACCGCGTGGCGCAGCAGCGGCGTGCCATCGAGGGCTTCGCTGGCGAACAGGTTGTGGCCGTGTTCATCCGCCAGGCTCACGTGCAGGTGCATGCCCGTGCCGGCCAGGTCATCGAACGGCTTGGCCATAAAACACGCGGTCATTCCGTGCTTGTGGGCCACGCCTTTGACCAGGCGTTTGTAGCGCACCGCGTCGTCCATGGCTTGCAGGGCGTCGTCGCGGTGCTGCAGGGTGATCTCGACCTGGCCTGGGGCGTATTCGGAGATCGCCGTGCGCGCCGGAATGCCTTGCAGTTTGCAGGCGGTGTAGAGGTCGGCGAGGAAGGGTTCGATCTGCTCCAACTCCCGCAGGCCATACACCTGGGTCGCTCGGGGGCGCCCGCCGTCGGCATCCAGCGCCGGTTGCGGGCGGCCCTGGGCATCGCGCTGGCTATCGAGCAGGTAGAACTCCAGTTCCGCCGCCATCACCGGGTAATAGCCATCGGCCTTGAGGCCATCGATCACCCGCGCCAGCACATGGCGCGGGTCAGCCACGGCCGCCGGCAGCCCCTCCCGGGGATGCATGCTGACCTGCACCGCCGCCGTCGGCAGCAGGCGCCACGGCAGGCGCTGCAAGCTGCCCGGTAGCGGATAGGCGCGGCAGTCGATATCGCCCACGTCCCACACCAGGCCGGAATCCTCCACGTCATCGCCATTAATCGTCAGGCCCAGGATGGTGCTGGGCAACGGCCGGCCGCTGTCGTACACCGCCAGCAGTTCATCGCGATGCAGCAGCTTGCCCCGGGGCACGCCGTTGCTGTCGAGGATGAACAGCTCGAACAGTTCGATATCGGGGTTGTGGTCGAGGAATGACTGGGCTTCTTCGCGGCTAGCAAACAGGGTGGGGGCAACGCTCATTGGGAGGCTCTCATGGGTTCGCGTCTGGCCAGCACGAGGGGCTGGCCGCAGGTCAACGGGAACGGCAGGCATCCGGCGGGCGCGCATGGCGGCAATGCCACAGCGCCCAAAAAGCCAATTGCGAGGGCAAGGCGCACAGGCACGGCGCAGGCACCGCCCCAGGCGAACACGCGCCAAGGGCCGGGGATTGCAGTGCGACGAACCAAGCGTCCATGGGAGCAACCAAGGGCAACAGAAGGCCCGCAGCGTCACACGGGGCGATAGTTCGTTAAATTCATACTTGAAGAACTTTGCTGATGTCTGGACTAAACATTCAGACCAAGGAATACACCGCAACCCATTTTCTCGATAGCACCCCAGACTTTCTGATTTGCCCGGCGCTGCGGGGCGTCGCCTAATCGGCGCCTTCTCATTCAAGGCTTACTTCATGAAGCACATCAGTTTCACTTCGGCCCATGTCGGCATGCTGGCCTGGTCCGTATTGATCGCCGCGTCGTTTTTTGCCGCAGCGCAGGTCGGGCAAAGCGTGGACCCTATCCTCCTCACCGCATTGCGCCTGTTGCTGTCGGCGTTGTTGTTCCTGCCGATGCTGCTGTGGCAAGGCGCGGCGCGCCTGACGTGGCGCGCCACGGCCAGCCACGGGGTGCTGGGGCTGTTGCTGGCGGTGTATTTCGGCACGTTGTTCGAGGCGCTGCGGTATGCCTCGGCGGCCAATACCGGCACCTTGTTCACCCTGGTGCCCTTGTTGACGCTGCTGTGCGAGGTGCTGTTGATTCCGGGCACACACGCAAGGAGGCGCCTGGTGCCGATGCTGGTGGCGGCGTTGGGGGCGGTGCTGCTGATCCTCAAGGGCGGCGGCCCCGGGCAGTGGCCGTCGCTGTACCCGGTGCTGGTATACGGCGCCGGTTGCCTGGCGATGGCGCTGTATTCGCCCCTGAGCCAACGCTTCAAGGCGGGTGCACTCCAGGGCCGTGGGCCGGTGGCGATGACGTTCTGGAACATGCTGTTCGGTGCGCTGTTCCTGTTCGCCCTGTGCCTGCAAAACGGCGGTTGGCGCAGTGCCACCCAACTGACCCTGGGCGATGGCCTGTGGCTGCTGTACCTGGCGTTGTTCGCCACCCTCGGCACGTTCTGGTTGTTGCACCGCGCCATCGGCGTGATCGCCCCGGCCACAGTGATTTCCTACATCTACCTGAGCACCCTGCTGCTGACGTTGTTCAATTGGCTGCGGTTGCAGCAGGCGCCGCTACCGCTGGAGTGGCTGGGCGCCGTGCTGGTGGGCGCCGGCATGCTGGCGCTGGTGATGGCCAGCCGGCGTAACGTTGCGGTGAGCCTATAAAAAGGCATTCTCGTAGCGCCCCGGGCTGCGCTACCCTCTGGCCACTGTCGCGCCATCAGGGCGCAAGTGCCGCCCGGGAAGCCATGGATGCTCACTAGCAACGCCCTCCGCAAACTCGACATGCAGGACCTGATGGTGTTCATCGCCGTGCATGAACAGCAGAACGTCACCGCCGTGGCCGAGGCCCTGCACGTCAGCCAGTCCACCGTCAGCTACTGCCTGAAGAAACTGCGCGGGGCGTTCGATGACGAATTGTTCATCAGTACCCGCGCGGGCATGTTGCCCACCCTCAAGGCCAGCGCCATGCTCGAACCGCTACGCCAGATCATCGAGCGCATCAACCTGTGCCATTCGGGCCTGGCCGCCTATGACCCGGGCCAGCAGGCCGTGACCTTCAACCTGTGCGCGCCGGAGTACTTCGAGCTGTTGGTGCTGCCGCGCCTGCTGCGCCATTTCGATGCCGAGCAACGAAGGGTGACCATCAATGTGCGCAAACTCGACAGCCACGCGCCGAGCGAGGAACTGGCCGATGGCCGCCTCGACCTGGTGCTGGGGTTCGGCCCGGACTTCCACCCGCCGCACCCGGATTTCAAGTGCCAGGTGCTGGTGGAGGATGAGTTGGTCTGCGTGTTCGCCAAGGCCGCCGCGCCCGCCGAGGCGCGCCTGAGCCTGCAAGGCTTTCTCGAACGCCGCCACGTGTTCCCTACGCCCTGGACGTCCGACACCAACATGATCGACGGCTGGCTCGCCCGCCAGGGCCACAAGCGCCAGTTCGTGGCGCAAACCAACAGCTACGGCGCGGCCCTGAAAATGATCGCCGACAGCCCGCTGGTGGTGACCATGCCCCGGCGCATCCACCGCCTCCTGGCCAGCGCCGATGCCTTCGCCAGCCGCGAGGTGCCCCACGGCTTGCCGGGGTTCAACCTGTACATGCAGTGGGGCGACCCCGGCAGCGCCAACCAGTGGCTGCGCGAGCAGATCGTCAAGGCCTGCGCGGACGGGGGCCTGATCTGAGGTCAGACACCGACGGCGACCTTGGAGTAGGCGTCGCGGTCGATGTCGATGATTTCCACGCTCAACTGCACCTGCACCTGCACCTGGGCCGGCCATTCGCACAGGTCCTGCAACACCGCCAACAGGCTTTCGGACAGTTGTTTCTTGATCTGCGGCGAGCGGCCGCTGAGCAGCGCCAGTTTCACCGCGACAAACCCGCGCTCGCCAAGCCCTGTGCCGACGCGAAAGGCCCCCACCGGCACGGCGCGGCTCTTGATATCGAACTCCGCGCCGAACTGCCCGGACGCCACCAGCGTGTGGTTGAGGCGCAACAAGGCCTTATCGACCTCCAGCTGAGGCAGGTTGGGGGTGTATTCCAGGTGCAAGTGAGGCATGGCGCGGCTCCTTCAGGTGCGTGGCGAAAGAGCACAGGTATACGGGGTGGGGCGGTGGCAGGCAAGCGCAGGACGCCATCACGAGCAGGCTCGCTCCCACTCTGTGGCAACGGTGGAAGGCCCCTTAGCGCAATCCAGCGCCGGCGCCAGGTGCTGGATGATCGCTTCGGCCCGCGCCGTGGGTTCCATGCGGTGGCCGACACAGTTAAACAGCGGGTCGTTGAACAGGCTGCGCAGGCGTCGGTTTTGCGCAGTTCGTTGCGGTTCATCGCCAGCCCCACGCCCCCGGAAAACCCAGTGTAGAAACAGCGCGATGCTGGCGCCCAGCTATGTGAACGCTAGGCATCGATAGCCATTACTGCACCGCCAGCGTCTTGATCCCCAGCACCAAGCGCCGATCATCGGCGCCCAGGCCCAGCTCCTGCGGGCTGACCGCGTTGAGGAAGGTCATGGCCAGGCGCACCACGCCTTCGCGGGCGATGGCTTGCTGGGCGGCGGCGGGCAGGTCGAGGTCGATCTGGTTACCGTCGAATTTAATCAGCCGCACCGTGCGCACCGGCACGTCGTTGACGCTGAACTGCACGTCCTGGTGCGGATGGCTGGGGATCACCAGTGCCCGGGTTTCCAGGCGCAGGGCGCGCACCGGGCCGGCGGGTTTGAACAGCAGTTGCGCGCTGTCGCCATCGGACCAGGTGCCCCAGGCTTCCGGCCCGGACCAACCGCTGAGCAGGTAAGCGGTGCCGGGGTTGCCCTGGGCAAAACCGAGGATGTCGCTCGCCGCCTCCTGGGTGGGCATCAGGGCGTGGGGGTCGAGTTCGGCCGGGGCCGCCAGGCAGGTGGCGCAATGCTTCCAGCCTGGCGCCAGCACGGTATAGCCGTCGATGCGGGCCAACAGGTCGGTGCTGCGGTTCAGGCTGCTGGCCACTTGGCGCACGCTTGGTTCGTCGAGGACGTAGAGCGAATCCGCCTCGTACTGGCCGCTGGCGATGGCGGTCGCGGTTTTCTGCTTCATCTGCTTGAGAGCGGTCTTGCTCATGCGCCCCAGGTACACGGCGTCGGTGCCCATGCGATGGGCCGCGGCGTAGCTGGCCAGCACCGACCAGGCCGGCGGGGTGTTTTGCGGCTGAACCCAGCGCACCTTTTTATAGTGCGCGCCGGCCTGCTCCCAGAACGGGTCGATCAGGGGGCTGGGCCATTGCGAGGCCGGCGCGGCCATCAGGGTCTGGCGCAGGCCCGTCCAACCGGCGCGGGTGTCCAGCACCTGCATCACCAGCGCCAAGGCCAGCAGCCCGGTGGCCACCCGCCGCGAGCAACCGCGCACCACGAGGAACACGGCGGCGAAGATCATTACGTAGAACACCGGCCAGAACATCCGCCCCGAGGCGCGGAACACGTTGGCCAGGTTTTCGACAAAACCCGGGATCGGCAGGCGCAGCGCCCACGGACCGAGGCCGATCTGGTGGGAAATGGCGAACAGCGTCAGGGCCAGCAACATCAGCCCCAGCATCAGGCGCCCGTGGAACAATTCGCGCAACCGGGCCTTGCCCCGCAGCATCGGCACGAGCGCGCAGAGGACAAGAAAAATCGCCCCCAGCCCCAAGTAGTTGAAGCCTTCGTAATCCCCGGCGCCTTCGGGCAAATCCTTGAGCACGTAAGACCAACCGCTGGAATCGACGATCGACAGCAAGTTCAGGCGATACAGCCCAAAGCCACCGCTGACCGTGCCGTTACCGACACTGAAGTAACCCGCTTGCCAGCAGGCCAGCGCCACGCAGGCGAACATCAGGGCCAGCTCACGCCAGGCCTGGGTCCGTGGCAGTTGTTTTTGCACAACCTTGCCCAGCAGGTCGGCGACCCACAACGCCGCGACCATCGCCAACAAGTAGGAATGCACCAGCGCGGTGACCACCAGCAAAGCGCCCCAGGCCAGGCGCCGCCTGCGCAACGCCGGGTGGAACGCCAGGTACAGCCCCGCCAGGATCAGAAAATGCCCCACCAGCGACAAGTGCCCGCCAATGCGCAGCATCAATGGCGGCGACAACACGAACAGCCCCGCCCCCAACAGGCGCAGCACGGGGCTGGCAGTGACATGCCCCAACAACTTGAAGGCGAACCAGGCTTGCAGGGCAAAGCACAGCAGCAGCCAGAGGCCGAAATACTGGAACGTCGCTGGCAATAGGCTGGCAAAGGGCTTGAAGACAAACGCCAGCAGCGGGTTGGAGTCGGAAAAGATGATCGAGCTGCTCAACTCCAGGCCATAGCCGGGGTTCAGCCCCAACGGAAAGGTCCACGGCCCCTGCCGGAAAAATTCCCAGCCCAGGTAGTGGGTAGCCGGGTCGCCCGACGCGAGCCAGGCAATGTTCTGCGGGTCGAGCACCCGCGGCCCCACCACCATGAAAAACGCCAACGCCCCCAGCAGCAGCGCCAATGCGTCAAAACCCAAGTGCTTGGCTAACGCCTTCATCGGTACGTCCAGAAGTTATGCAGCACAAAGGTGAACGCCGGAATCACCAGCGCCACGGCCAGAATGCCCAGTAAATAATCGAGCCCGCAGCGCTGCGCGACCCAGGCCACCAGCATCGCCAGCAGGAACCCGGCCACCGACACGCAGACAAAGCGGCGCAAGGTGCGCCCATGCAACTGGCTGGAAAAACTCCACGTTGTATTGACCACGTAGGAAACCACCGTCGCCACTGCGAAGGCCACGCCATTGGCCAAGGGCGGCGCCAGGGCCAGCCACTCGATCAATACGATGGCAGTGATGGCATGCAGGCCAGTAACCAGTAACCCGGTCAAGCCAAACCGTAGGGCGCGGTGCCACAGCAACGGCAGCGACCGGCTCATGCCGGGCGCCCCGTCACGGCTTCTGCGCCAGGCAGAACACCGTCA
Organism: Pseudomonas sp. MF08875; assembly: GCF_059862525.1. Classification (NCBI taxonomy): domain Bacteria; kingdom Pseudomonadati; phylum Pseudomonadota; class Gammaproteobacteria; order Pseudomonadales; family Pseudomonadaceae; genus Pseudomonas; species Pseudomonas sp. MF08875. The sequence continues at coordinate 15,400 of NZ_JCBCUW010000035.1, read as the reverse complement.
AACCGCCGAGGCGATTGGCTTTCATCAGGGGCAATTCCAAGCTGCACATCGCTGTAAGCATGCCGTTGACCAACGGGTGGTGAGCCTTGAGCTGGGAGCGCGCCGGGCCTGGTTGCTGGCCTTTGGGCATCAGGCGCAGGGCGGCGGCAATCGGCAGCACCAAGCCAAAGTAGTAGGCACCGTGGCGCACCTGCAAACCCGCGTCGCGGGCCACCTGCTCCATGTGCTTGAGGGTGTAGCGGCGCTTGTGTTCGAGGAAGTCGTCGTGGTCGCTCCACAGGGCTTGGAACGCCGGCACACTTATCAGGAAGCGGCTGCCCGAGGGCACCTTGTCCACATAGGCGCGCAGCAGGCCAACGTCGTCGTCTACGTGTTCGAGTACGTCCATCAGCAGCACCAGGTCAGCCTCTACCTGATCGACGCCAATGCGGTAGTGCACCGGTTTGCCACTGACCGTGGCGTCGGACTCGGCGTCGTAGCTGATGTCCACGCACCAGGCCTCTTGGGCCGCGGTGTGGGTCAGCAGGTGATGGGAGAAAAACCCGGAGCCTGCGCCCACATCCAAAATGGTCCGGGCCGGTTGGCCTTGCAAAAACCGCGTCAGCGCGCGGGCCTTGGAGCGGTAATACCAGTGCTGGTTAATGCTCGCACCGAGGATGTCGGTTTCCTTGAGGTCCATCGGTCAACCCTTAGTGCTGTAGATACGCCGCACCAAGAACACCGGGCGCCGCTTGGATTCAATGTAAGTGCGCCCCAGGTACTCGCCGAGCACGCCAATGCCGATCAATTGCAGGCCACCGAGGAAGGTCACCGCCACCATCAGCGAGGCGTAGCCAGGCAGGTCGATGCCGTGGATCAACGCCCGTAGCACGATGAAAATGGCGAACGCAAAGGAAATCAGCGACACCCCCAGGCCCAGGTAAGTCCAAATACGCAACGGTTCGGTGCTGAAACTGGTGATGCCTTCCAGGGCGAAATTCCACAGCCGCCAACCGTTGAACTTGGTCGCCCCCGCCGCCCGCGCCGGGCGCACATAGTCCACGTAGGTGGTGCGAAACCCAACCCAGGCGAACAGGCCTTTCATAAAGCGTCGCGATTCGGGCAGCGATTGCAGGGCTTGGACGACGCAGCGGTCCATCAGGCGGAAATCACCGACATTCTCCGGCAGCTTCTGCTCGGCGATGCGGTTGTGCAGGCGGTAGAAACCATTGGCCGAAACCTGCTTGGCCCAGGAGTCGCTGTCGCGGCTGACACGGTGGCCAAGCACTACTTCAAAGCCCTCGCGCCACAGGGCGATCATTTGCAGGATGACTTCGGGAGGGTCTTGCAAGTCGACATCAATCGGCACCACCACTTGCCCAGCGGCGTATTGCAGGCCGGCAGTGAGGGCCGCTTCCTTGCCGAAATTACGGCTCAGGTCGAGGATTGTCAGGCGCGGGTCGTGCTGCTGGCGTTCCAGCAACAGCTCCAAGGTGCCATCGGTGCTGCCGTCGTTGATGAACACGATGTCCACCGCAACCTGCGTCTGGCTGCGAAAAACCTCAGAGATACGGGCGATGAACAGGTCGATGCTCTCGACTTCGTTGAAGACCGGCACCACCAGAGAAAGCGTCAGCGGCGTGGTTGGGCCTGTTACGTGCGCATGGGTCAATTGATTGCTCTTTTTTTATATGAGTTTTTATCAATCAGAACCTTGGCCGGCCGCTCTACAGCGCCGATTACACCCCCAAGGAGCGTCGTATTAAGCAGCAGGCGAACGGGGCTGGCAAGGGCATTGGCCCGCAGTTTTTTCGCTTCTGGCGTTCATTTCGCCGAAGTTGTCGGAGATTTCCCCCTAGATGCCCTCTGCCTCAAACCTTCATAGGCAATATCCCCTCACCATTGCTAACAGGTGCGACCTGGCCGTATTGAGGTCGGCAGCTAAGGTTCTTTCCCACAGGCCAGGCGCCTGTCACCCCACAACAACTGCAAGGAGCAGCCCCATGTACTTTGAGATCTACCAACAGACCACTGGCACAAGCCTGACCGGCCTGAACCAATGGCGCTGGCGCTTGAAAGCCGGCAACCATGAGCCCATCGCCAGCGGCGAGGCCTACCACAACAAGGCCGATTGCCTACACGCCATCACCCTTATCGTCAGCACCCACCGTGACACCCCAGTAAAAGAGGTCGCCGCCCGCTGAGCGCAACGTATAAACCAAAAAGCCCCGTCCATTCCTGGCGGGGCCTTAGGGCATGCAAAACTGATATACAGAAACGAAAAAACCCCTGAAATGTTTAACCATTTCAGGGGCTTAGTCTTATTCAATAATGGCGGAGAGATAGGGACTTTCCGAACCCACCCCTCAACGCCTTTAAACCCCGTATTCATTGGCCCTTCGGCCCGTTTTGCTACAAAATTTTGCTACAAAACGCTAAAAAAATGATCTACGATCCGGGCCATATTGGCAAGCGGAAAATCCCATCATGGCAAGTGACAATCTGGTGCTTCGAAGCGGCACATGGCACGTCAGACTCACGATCCCTGCGGATGCCCGCCCTGCTCTCAATCGCCGTGAGTTCACTGCCAGCCTAAAAACAGGCTCCAAGACTGAAGCGCAGAAGCGCAAAGCCCCCTACCTATCCCAGTGGAGCGATCTGATTGCCACTGCACGCAACGGCGGGAAAATCGACGTTGAAGACCTGCGGTTAAGAGCCAAACAGCTCACCGAGCATCTCGACACTCTCTACACAAACCTCGTGATGGGGTCTGTCACAACGGGCATGCTCGAATACAAGCCGGAAAATATCCATGCTCAGCAAGCGCTGGATGACCACTTATGGCTTGAAGACAACGAGGATGCAGAGCGGATCTTGCGGCATTTTGAGGTTGGCCGGGAAGCTGACCCGCTTGAGCTATCGAAAGACATGCAAAAGCTCGTATCCGGCAACCTCAACCGCCATTTCGACGGTATGCGCCTGACGCCATCAGACAAAGCAGACATTGCTGGAATACTCAAAGACCCGAAGTCCTATCAAGCCAAGTCCCCCATCACCGCCTCTCGCCTGACCACCTTCGAGAACTACCAAACCAAAACGAAAGGGATCATTCAGAAGACTGTAGATATGCAGGTCAAGCGATTGAACCTCATCAAAGAATGGCTTGAGAAAAACCAGAAAGAGCTGAAACACGACAGTATTTCCGAATACCTCACGACTCTGACAATAGCCGACAAGACGAAAAAGCAGGTGTTGTTTGCAGGCTCGAGCTTCTGGAAATGGGCGATACGCCACGATGAGAGCTTCAAAAAGATTCACAGCAAAGAACAGTCGCCCTTCGAGATGCACGAATTCGCTGCGCAACGCGGCAAGAAGAACCCCACCACCGAGCGTAGGGCTTTCAGCCCGGAAGACGTGCAGAAGCTGCATGCCGAAGCCCTGAATCAGGACCGTCAGACGCTCGCAGATCTCATCGCCTTGGGTGCGTATACAGGGGCACGAATCGAAGAGCTTTGCCGGTTGAAAAAGTCGGACGTGATCTCGGAGGAAGGGATTCAGTGCTTCTCGATCTACGACAGTAAAACAGAAGCCTCTACTCGTCTCATCCCTATCCACGAATCCCTCAAAAGCATCGTGGAAAGGCTAATCGCAGAATCGGACGACGACTATCTGATCAAATCCCCTGCGGGGAACAAGTATGGGAATCGCAGCGATGCGCTCAGCAAGCAGTTTGGCAGACTCAAAACCGGATTGAGCTACAACGGGCAATACGTGTTCCACAGCTTGCGCAAGACAGTCATCACGCAGCTTCAGCGTGCAGACGTGCCCGGAATCCTCATCGCCTCAATCGTTGGGCATGAAACCGGCACAGTGACATTTGACGTATACAGCGCAGGACCAAGCCCTAAGCAAAAGCTTTCAGCCATTTCCAATCTGAGCTATACCCTAAAATGCGGCGAGTCACAAACTTGAGCTACGCCTTTGGGCGTAGCTCAAGTGGAATGGCACAGATTCATACTTCTTAAAGGATTACTCGAACCACCTACTGGACGAATTTCTTACCTTTCTCTGTAATAGAAACCGGCGCTTTAAGCTTATCTGACGGAGTTAAATATGTAACATCATTCAACTTATTTATTATCATCACATTCCCACCAGAGTCTACGCTCAAATCAAACTGGTAGGGCCGATTTTCATTTCGATCAAATTTCTCCAAGTAAATAGCGTTTTTGTATTTACTTGGCCGATAGACAGTAAGCTGGTTATTCAATTGTTTACCATCCTTGTAACCAATCACCTCAAGGAAGACAAGACCATCAATATCACTCTGCTTACCCACATATTTAACATCACCCGAGCCCAACTTCCTAATCGAATAAGCATACTCGACATCGTTTCGGTTAATTACCAAATATTTTGATTTAGAGGCTTGCTCAAGAACCTTATTACCTACCCCTTGAACAGAGATACTGGTTCCTTTTTTATCATAGCCCGAGTTCGCCTCAATGGCTTCCTTTGGCGGGGCTGCAAAGGCATTAAAAGCGAATGCAACAGAGGACAAAACGAGTAGATTTGAAGCCAACATCTTTTTCATTAATGACAATCCCTATCTTTCCATAAATGTCTACCACTGACAAATGCTACAATATGCCTATAAACAAATCCACCGATAATGGCATATGCAAATCCAAAGAAGCGTAAGACATACGCAGAAAAGAAAGAAATCATAGAAACCGCTCAGGAGAAGACTGACGCTTTTTTGAAAGCACGAGCAGAGTCAATTTTCAGCAGCGTAGTGAACGAGGAATACAAAGACCGCCTGCCGTGGACTGCCCCCGTGTTTAGGACGAGGTTCATGAACCCGGCCAGCGGCACGATCTACAACGTTGAGAACAGCCTTCTACTGTCAGAGCTGACCGCTGAGAAAGGTTACGACTTTCCATTTTTCCTCACCGCCAGCCAAGGCTATGCGGCGAAGCTCAGCAACAAGGGCGAGACTGCCGATTTCGTGGTCCACCGCTTTGGCATGTCGATGGGCAACGCAAAGACGAGAGACGATAGCGGCCAAGTCGTAGAAATTCTGGACGAAAATGGTAAGCCAAAGCCCGTCTACCGCCGTGCTTGCAAGCTAACCCCAGTCTTCAATCTTCAACAGTTTACTGGCGAGCTACCTACTCGCTTCCAAAAGCTGATCGACGCTTACGCAAAGACTCCGACCTCGGCAGAAGTCGAGACTGTCTTTCAGTCGCTCGTAGACACGATGCCGACCAAGCTGCGCCGCAGCAATAGCGCCGAAGGCGCAAGCAATTACTACTCCCCTTCCCTCGACTTCGTGAACCTCGCCCCTTCTGCGCAGTTCAAGAGCCGCTTGCAGGAGCTATCAACTCTCTCACATGAGGTAGCACACAGCTACGGGCACAGCAGTCGCAAGAACAGAGAAAGCCTTGCCCGCTACGCAGAAGACCCGGCGTTTCGTGGCTATGAAGAGCTGGTTGCGAATCTGGCAGCTCAAGCAGTCTTGAAGCACTTCAATCTACGCATGAACGACGACGAGCGCAGCGACCTCGACAACGCATTCGTAGCGAACCACAACACGTATGACGTGGGCTGGGCAGCTCAATTAAGCGACTCTCCACAGAAAATCTTTGAAGCTGCGAACGATGCCGACCGAGCGGCGAGCGAGATGATTTTCAAGATCGAGCAAGACCTCAGTCTCAAGCTTGAAGCAAACCCCGCCTTGCCCGTGCCAGAGACGTTCAAAGCCGGACAGTCTGTAAGGGCTGAGCTTGCCGCAGAGCGTGAAACAGAGCCTGAAAAATCAAACAATAAAAAGCGCAACGAGGTGAAAATATGAGAAACGAAGAGTTAAGAGAAATACTTGAAGACGACGATGAGCTTCTTGAAATGCTGGGCGACGGAGAAATCATCTTAGAATTCGAAATCACAAAGGTTAAGCAGCAGCCAGCGTTGCACTACCCTCCCGAGTTAATCGTCCACTGAGAAATGAGCCGTAACGGCTCGTTTTCATTTCTGATATCCAGAAATTCTAAGCCACGCGCTTTCGATATCCCGATATTCTATTTCCACTTGATCTTTAGCTTGAGCCTGAGCGTTGATCAATTCATGATCCGTTTCAGATTTCATTCTGAACGGAATCAGAACAGATTAGAATTTGATTCAGAACAGACTCAGAACAGAATTCTAACGCATTCAGAACAATCGCCATTATTTTCAGAACGCATTCAGAAAATTCCAAATTATTTTCTGATTACGTTCAGATTTAGAAAATCCAAATGGTATAACTAAATAAACTAAATATTAAAATGGAGAACATTCTCATGACTATTGCACAGCAATTCTCGAAAAAACCTAACATAATCGCTTTTGGCTCTCAAAATGGCGGAGCAGGAAAAACTACCACAAGCTTCAATTTTGCAGTTATGCAGTCGCTTCGCGGCCGCAAGTGCATTGTGATCGACCTCGACAAGCAGCACTCCGTTGCTGAGCTTGTTGATGCCCGTGATAAAGAGCGAGCTGCCGAAATCGCGGAGCTTGAGGCGAAGATTGACGCCACTCTCCACAAAGGTTTGGTGAAAAAATACGAAAACCGTATTCAAGCGATTCTGGACATGCCTCAAATCGAAGTCAAAAGCTTTGAGCTGGACGAAGACATTCCAATGTTCCTACGTGGATTCCAACACTACGACGACATCATTATTGACTTACCTAATGGCGAGCTTGATAACGGCTATGCGCGCATTGCACGCCTCGCAGACGTGTTTGTCTTCATGTTCAAAGATTCTCGCATCAACTACAACACAAAGCACCACTGCCAAGCTTTGATTCAGGGCTTGCAGAAAGTGGCGGCCCGAGATGGGTTTACGCTCGACACAGTTTTCAAGACTCACGTCCTCATCAACAAAATGCCCAGTCAAAAAGCCATCGACAATAAGCGTGTAGATATCACGCGCAAGCTTGGATCTGAATATCTCGAATTTGCGCCTTTGCTAAAAGAGCAAGTGAGCGAGCGTCAGCCCGTGCGTAACGCATCTGATAGGGGCTTGTCAGTGTGCGAGCTGGACAACCAGTTTTCTCGCGTAGCCACCAATGAGTTTTTCAACCTTCTCCAAGAAATTGAAGCTCTCGCAGAAACCAAAAAATCCCAAACCATCACTCAATAAGGAGAATCGAACATGAACAACACATTCAAAAACCTCATCAGTAAGACAGACTCCGCAGCTCAAACCTCTGCAAGCACAGCCCCTACCCCAGCGTTGAGTAAGCTCGAAGCAGCGATCATGCGTGACGTTGAAGCGTCATCAGTAGCAGCTACAACAGCGCATCCGCTTGCAGCCTACCTCGCTCTCAAGCCAGATGGCACGAAAGCAAAGGGCTACGTCAGCGTGCGTGTCACGGAATCAAGCACTGAGCTTGAGAACATCTACAAGGAAATGACACAGAACGAACCAACCGGGGCGATGGCGCAGAACATGCGAGCAAAAGTCGATCAGATGATGGTCCTCGAAATTCTTGCAAAGGGCAATCCTGATCTGAAAAAGCTCATCGACAAAGCAGAGTTTATCGCTACGAGACGATCAGAGGTTAATCAGCTCTTAGCACTTACAGACAAGTCGCTCGAAGAATATCTCAGCTAACTCACCTCAAAACCCGCCAGATGGCGGGTTTAGGTTATCTACTCAATCAGTCACGCTGCAGCAGTTTCTTACGAGCGTCATTGAATTCTTGCTCAGAGATATGTCCATCGTCCTTCAGCTTCGCCCATTTAATCAGCTCATCTGCTACGGAGAACGACTTCAAGCGCTCACCTTTGATAATGTCAATCTCTGACGATTCTGGATTTTTTGGTTTACTGGCAAACACACCATTTTGCTCAACCCATTCCTTGTGCGTGAGAAGCGGTTCGTAAAGAAGCTTTGTGAGTGCGACCTTATAACCAAACGCAACGGCTCCTGCGAAAGCAAAATTTTGCATCATCATTTCATTATATTCCCGCCGGTAAGTATTCGACCTATCACCAGTGAGACCGTGCCAAACCACTACACCCGCACAAAGTGCAACGCCTATCCAAATATAAATCGCTGCGCCACGAACAGCCAATTCGACGTATGAGAAATCTTTCGTCCGGCGAAGCATGAAGAAGCCGATTATGAGAAACAGGACGGGCAGGACTCCTACAAAAAACAAAGTCGGCATCATCAGCAGGGCAAAAAGCACGATCTTGCTATGGTCTGTGCTTGTCAAAGGCGTGTTACTCATTCCAAAGTCCTTATTAGTGAGTCGAAAAAAGGGGTAATCATAACCTGAATAGTGGCGCATTAACAATACCAACCAACTTCACTCAATCAAGATTATTAATCCCTGCGCGCTTGTGTTGAATCGAAATATTTCTGCTGGACTTTCTGTCATAACATCCAACACAGAGCACCTCAGAATACGATCACTCACGAACGTTTGTTAATCAGCCACTCCACCAGACCAGAGTTTACGACAAGACGAGCAATACGGCTCAAATTCCATATATGTATATCTTTTCGCTCTCCAACGGTCGGAGCCAAGTCACCTTTGCAGGTGTGATAAATAAAATACATCTCGTCAAACTGCTCATACTCGTCATAAGATTTCAAATAGCTTTCAAAATCAGATTTCGATGTGGATGATTTAATCTGCACAAAAGCCCGCTTTTGGGTAGCTGGTGAATACACGTCGAGGTCAATATCCTTCTCCGTCTTGCCAAGCACGGAAAAACGCTGCCAGCCGGATTTGGAAAAAATCAGGTCAATCAACAACTCGAAATCGTGCCACCACAATCCTTTGATCAGCTCTTCTACCTCATCCCTGAGCCGCTGCAAGGAGTCCTTGGCCGCCTGAACCTCATCAATCGTGTGGCCATTGATTTTTTTGATTAGGTAATCCTGCATATCAACTGCGCAGATCGTCCCCCGATAGCCCTGCACCTTCGTGACACGTCCATCAATATTCTCAACCCGCAGAGGCTGGCCGTGGATGTCACATGAGGACCACTGGCCAATCACTTCACGTATACGGCTCTGGTCAGACAGCTCAGTGACTTTCGCTTCAGCGAAGCACCAGTAGAGACGTTTTTTGTAAAACGTGATCCACAGGCAGCTCTCTGGAAGCTCGTAGAAAGCACGGATCTGATTCACTGAGCTTGTCGTAGGGCCTTCCTTCCCCCCACGAGCTTTCAACCAAAAGCGCCTGACCGCATCCCAGTTGCCGTCGAGTGAATCCTGGTGATGTGGGCTGTGATACCCGAGCCTGATGACCCTCTCCGCAATGCTGGAAGCCTCCCACTCGCCGCCCTCACCGAGTTTGATGAAGCGAATGTGTGTAGGATTAATCATCTGCATTTATAGCCCCTAACACCCTATGTTTCGTATTGACCACGAATAGTGCTTCTTGTGATTCAATACATTCTCAAATATTACCGTGGATAGTATGCAGACGATTGGGAGCCTCTTTATTAAGGAGGCTACCATAGTGCAGGTCAATATTATGGCTTATTCAAAACCTTTTAGCCCAGACATACCGTAAGCGTCAGTGGTGAGCAATGACGCAGGGTTAGGGTATGATTCAGGGACACCCGGCCCTGTAACCTGCTTATTCGAACCAATGCTATTAGCAACGGACAAATTCAGATCATAAAGCTTACTAAGAACATTATCAGACTTCTTAAATCCATAAGCATTCAGAACTGCCGCATCAAGTAACTCCTGCGCCGTCTTAAGTGGGTTTTTGCCGGGGAGATCGAGCGTTTTATAAAGCTTCCTCAGACCACCTGTCACACCACTAACGGCCTTGAACTGAACCTCTCTGAGCGCACGCCCTGCGGCGGCTACCGCTTCTACATCTTTATTGGAGGGGGTTTGAGGCCAAGGGAATGTCTCAAAAACTGATTCTGCAGTGTAACGGAGTCGCTCCGTAAGATTTGAACATTTTGCTACGAACCATTCAGCATGCGCGCTGGATTGCAAGATTCCGAAGCTGTAGTCATCCGCTAACGCAAAAACTTGCAGAGCGTCACCGGGACGAAGCTGGGAGTCGACAAAAAAGAACAATGGCCGTTTGGTGACACGAGAACAAGCCAAATATCTCGGGATAGTGGCGATACCGGAAATTAACTCTTTCCGAGCGCGCCAGTGTCTCCACCAGTAATCCACCGAAGTCGAGCGCTCCGAATCCTCATCCTTGCTCAGCATATCAGGCAGGACATTCACTTCGAGGTGCTTGAACAAACTTTTTGCCTTTGCGGCTTCAGTAATATCTGACTCTTCGAAATCAATTATATAGCGATACACGGAGCGACCAGATAGCAAGTCAGCCCCAATGACATAAGGATGAAGTAAGCGCTGCTCTTCGGCAGGAACAGAGGCCTTTTGTGCAGTTTTTATGAGAAAGCCATCGTGGCCGGGAGTGATACCCTGACACACTATAACATCGTCATTGCATTTTAGCTTGAAGGTGCCACCAAGATCAATTTTGTCGGATAGAGAGGCATTGATGTGGTCCACCAACCTTGTATCCAGTTCAAACTCTTTACTTGCTTGACCGGTTCCTCGCGGTTTTCGAACCTTTGGAGTGCTCGATTTAATCTTTTGCCAGAGTCGTTTCTTAACAGGTATCAAAGACGCATCATGGCTTTTGATCCAATTTGCAATTGAGACATTGACGTTAGCCTCACCAGACCATGGCTGGTTATCTACAGCTTCTATAATTGTCCCACTGGTGCAAATAACATCCAACCCACCGACCCTGCTGGCATTGCTTCGAATATTTTGGGTTCCTACTAACCCTGCACGCCCAGCATACCAATTTTTCTGCTGACAGGTAGCTAAATGCTCAGCGGAGCGATTAAACCAATACACACAAAAATCAGCCATACCCGGAATCTCAGGATAAGCTTTGCGTAGTTTCTTAACATAAGTGCTGCCTTGCTTGGGCTTGAGTAATTTAGCACCCAAGAAAGGAGGATTACCAATAATTACATCGACTTCCGGCCAAACCGTGCGTTCCCCACTATCAGTCATCAAAGCATCAACAGCAAGGAAGTTGGAATCTAAATTGTCGAGAGGCAGGGCTTGCTCATGAACATGAAGCTCATCAATAGCAAGCTTGTGAGCCAACATCATAGTTACTTTCGCCAGCTCAACAGCGAACGGATTTACATCCAACCCAAAAAAGTTTTTACTTGTTACAAAACCTAATGTTCGCTGAGAGGCGTCGATGCTTTTATATTCACCCATCCTCTCGTAAATTCTTGCTTCCAGCCTTTTTATTTCTCTATACGCTGTATATAGGAAATTCCCAGAACCACACGCTGGGTCCAGAACCTTGAAGCTTTCAATATCCCGCAGAAGAATCTCAAGCTCTTTCAAAGTTTTTGCTGAGTCGATACGTGCTCGCCATGGTTCTACGATAGTAGGCCCTACGACCTTCATGATATCCACGGGGCTGGTATAATGGGCACCAAAAGCTCGCCGCTCTTCTGCGTCCATACTATGTTCGAAAATGGCACCGAAAATTTCAGGACGAACCTGTGACCAGTTAAATTTCGCAGCCTCTCTGAGTAGTGTGACCTGCTCTTCTGTGAGTTCAATTTCCGCAGGCACGGCGAATAGTCCGCCATTAAAATATGGGACACCTTTGTATCGCCCCGCAGCGGTAACGCCGGGGGTATTCATCTGAGTAAAGAGCTGGCCGATTAGGTCATACGATTTTTCAGGTGTTGTGCAATCATCGAGGAGCCGAGCGAAAAAATACTTTTCGAGCAATCCGATATCTTCAGCAAAAAGTGCCATCAGAACCTGCAACGTGAATCGTTGAGCTAATGGACGCGGCACTTCGTTATCTATCAACGACCGAAAAAGCTGAACCAATTTATCAGCGGCTTCTCGAGTTACTGTTTCTTGATGGTTCCCGAAAAGTGGGGTTTCCGTTTTCTTGAAAAGGAAAGCGAGTGGACCGAATCTCTCAGGCAGCTCCTGAAGACTAACCTTATCCACCGGGCTATCCATCTGAGAGTTGAAATCATAAATCCAAAACTCATCAAAATTACATAGCACCACATATGTTGGTCGATTCGGAACAAGTCTTGTCCAGTATGTGAATGCTTGTGAATAATGCTTGGAGAGATCCTCGCCGCGCTTTTTCATCTCTACAAGAACAACAGGTTTCCATACCAGATCAGCGAAGCTGGTTCCTTTCTTTTCATTCTTTACTCGCATTTCACAGGTAGCGCCTGCTTCCTTAAACCCTTCGTGGCCAAATGCTCTGAAAAGTTGGTCAAGAAATATCTGAGCCTCGCCCTTTTCGTCGCCCTTAATGTGCTTTTCGCACCATTCCACGAAATTCCTAATAAGCAGTTCTTTCTGCTGCATAAACCTGACTTCCTGTGATAACTACGCCGGTTGAGCAACGGCTCTTCCATATGGCTAAAGGTTTGCGAAGGGTCAAATGGCTATCATGCTACCCCGAATGATCACATTCGTCTGCCGGAAAGTGAGTGCCCAACCTCAACCGAACCACTCCTGCAGCATCGAGGTGAGACAGAGCAATGGGTAGGCCAGTGCGGCACAGGTAAGGTCGCTGAAAGCCAACGCCTCTTGTCGTATGGTCGAAGAACCGGCCCTTGAGCACCTTCTCCACCATCTTGCTACGCTGGGTGCGGAGCGATCAGTAATCTCCAAGAAAAAAAGCCCTGTCAGGGCTTCGGGGTTCTCTTACGCTGGAGCTTCGTGTCAGCGTTCTCGACCTTCGCAGGCTTAGCCTTGGGCTTCGGAGAAAGCTCAACTGCCTTCGCTAACAAGTCTCTCAACGCATACCACGCGCCAGATTCCTGTGATACTTCGGCGGGCTTCTTCGATTTTCCATTGTCAGGGAATTCTACAAAAACCTTTTCGCCTTCGTGAATAACACGCTGTCCGTCCCTCATCAAATAATAGCGTGCTCTGCGAAATCGTTGAGAGCGATACTCAGCATCAAACCTTAAATCTTTTATTTTTTCATAATCCGTTTTACTCATAGTCATTACCGTTTCACAAGAACAATTTCTTGCTTACTTTAATGATAACATTTGAAAGGCTGACGAGGAGGCATTAGGGCAAATATCTCCCTCTCAAATCCTTTTCGAGCGCATCGACGTATTTATTGTTATTTTCAACAAGGTCATCAAGCCCCTGATACAGCTCCCTTAAAGCTTTATACGCTCCGCTGTAAAGCTTGCAGCGTTGAAGCTCAATCTCGGCACCCTGCCCATTACTGCACTCGGCGAAATAGTAAAGCTGCTTACCCTTGCTACTGGTTTTATGACCAAGCACAGGGATTTTTCTAAGCTCCCCGTCCTCATTGATAGCAAGGTAGATGCGGGTTGCATGTCTAAATTTCACACAGAGAAAATCATACCCTCTAACTTTAATCTTTGCATAATAATCCATTTAAATCTCAATTGTTATAATCATAACATAACATAATTATTTTAATATTTGTCGTAAAAATATCAGCTTAGCGACAATTTTCAAAAAATAAAATGGTATAACTTAAGTAAGGAGATGAAAAAAACTCCGATAATAAAAACAAATGGTGCTATTAATGTCAATCTTAAAAATGGAGTTCAACAACAACCAATACCAATGTCACACAGTATTCGAATACAAAGACTATCCGAAAGATGCTGGATTCAAATGGGAGAAAAAAGCAAAATGCTGGTATACAGACAGCATTATTTTAACGAAGAATCTAATCGACACGCTTAAGAAAGAGAAATTCGTTTATGAGATGTCAGACAGCTTCACAGAGCAATACGAAAAAGAAGAGAAAGCGCTGAAAGCGAATCTCAAAGCAGCTTCAAAAGTGGCATCGAAATTTAAAGCCCCTGCCCCAGTCGGCCTCGACTATCTACCATATCAGAAAGCGGGAATCGAATACGCTTCGAAGAAAGGCAGTGCGTTATTCGCAGACGAGATGGGCCTTGGTAAAACAATCCAAGCAATTGGAGTAATCAACACAAAGCCTAACGTTAAAAAGGTGCTTGTGATATGCCCGGCAACACTCAAAACTAACTGGAAGCGTGAGCTTAGCAAATGGCTTGTGAACGATGATTTGAGAAACGCTGTGAGCGTTGTTGGTAGCAAAATAGGCTTATCAACTTCCGACATTATCTGCGACGTTATGAACTACGACTTGATAGCGAAGAAAGCGGCGACACTCGCATTAGTAGAATATGACTACATCATCTTCGATGAAGCACACTATCTCAAGAATGAAAAATCCAAGAGAACCGAAGAAGCATTGAAGATCAAGTCTAAGAATTTCTTTGCTCTAACCGGCACGCCCTTTTTGAATAACCCATTCGAGATTTTCACCATCGCCAATAAGCTTGATCCGGTTGCGTTCAAATCATACGGCTCATTTGGATACAGATACTGCAGCGGTCATTTCCAGAAAGTAGATCCTGACTCTTTGAAAAATCTTGACGAGCTTCAATCAAAATTGAAAGAAGCTGGCATGATTCGTAGATTGAAGAAAGATGTGTTGGGTGAGTTGCCTGACAAAGTTCACTCAACATTAGCGATTCCGACCGACAGCTCAAACTCAGATTTCAAATTCGCCATCCGTGCAGAAGGTCAATTCATCGAAAAGTCATTCAAAGAATACAACTCAATCTTGACAGCGTTGAGCAAAATCAAGAAGCGCACAGATGAATACAGCAAGAAGCTCGAGGAATTGAGAGCTATGAAGACTGAGTTCAGAAGTCAGATCAGCAGAATTCGCAGAGAGACTGCGATAGCGAAAGCGCCCATCGTTGCTGAATACCTTCAAGAAGCGGTGGAGAGCCAAGGCAAGGTTGTATTCTTCGCTCACCATGCGGATGTGCTCGACATCGTGCAAAACAAGCTCACAGCGGCGGGCATCAAAGCTGTGCGTGTAGACGGGACAATGAGCCAGAAAGCTCGCCAAGCGTCGATTGACGGCTTCCAAAACGGCGATGCGCAGGTCTTTATCGGCTCAATCAGAGCGTGCTCAGAGGGGATCACCCTGACCGCTTCAAGCACCGTGTATTTCGGGGAGATGGACTGGACCCCAGCCAAGATGATGCAGTGTGAAGATAGATGCCACCGCATCGGGCAGAAAAACTCAGTGTCCGTCATCAACGTCGTAGTAGAAAACACAATCGACGACTACATAGCATCGACACTCGCTAACAAGAGAATCGTAATCAGCAAGCTTTTGAACGAAGAAAACGAGCAGGACGGCGAATCCTGAATTCAACACATAAGTGCAACGCTCACCCCTGTATGCACTTCGTACGGCGTCTTCCAGCCCAAGCGCTTGCGCGGGCGTAGATTGATCCTCGCTACTGTCCGATTGACGGCTTCGACGGTCA
>NZ_JCBCUW010000034.1:0-68518 GCF_059862525.1 Pseudomonas sp. MF08875 | reverse complement strand
TGGCTGAAACCTTGGGCAAGGCCGAGTTGAAGGGTCGCACGTTCGGGGATACTGAGTTCGTGATAGGACATAGTGGCAGCACCGTACCGGAAAGGTCAGGTGTTGCACTCAGTTTTTGCGGCCGCCCTTAATCAACTCAGAATCTGGGAGCCTAGTGGCAGGGATTGCAGTTGTCAGGAACTTAACATTAGAGCCTGCATAGTCCTGATAGGATCCATCGTCAAAGCCAAGTTGGACTTTCTGCCCCATGATATCTGCGGCAAACAAAATACTGTCATCCGCTCCATTATCCCCTTGCACCAAGGACCCCTTCTGCCAAGATCCCGCCACCCGGCCGGGGTCTCTGCTCCGAGCCTCATCCAACATTCGCAGAAACATACCGCGGTTCTCCGGAGCACGAAAAGTCAGCGTTCCGTCACCCGAACTCCAGCTCCCTTCCTTTCCAGGCAACGCGTTTTCAGCCACCACCATTCCAGACAGTTGTGCGTGGTCCCAAAGCCAAGGCCATTCAGCACGCTTGAACGTCTGCCCATTTAACGGGCCATAGCCACCAGGCGTTAATGTCATCGTCGTTTCAAAAAACGGTCGCCCGAGGGGCGTGCTATCAAACCGACCAACAGGCCACCAACTGCCGGCGCCATCACTTCGTAGATGCCACCAATCTCCTGCGCCCATTAACACTAAGAATGGATAACCTGCGACAGACAGATGTGTATGAAACTTGATTTTATCGGTTCCAGAACTCTGCACTACAAGCCTGGAGTTAGTATTGTCGACACGGCGAATGATGACATCCCTGACGCCTAATGATGCATTGGCTACGGGTAGGCTGATTGTCGTTGCTGCAGCAGTAGCATTAACCAAAACAAGCCCTAGCTCATCTGCCCCCAACACCTTTGAGGCCGTTAGCGTCGAAACAATAGAAAGCATCGGGCTCGCCTTGGCCATGAGTAATTTCATAGCTTTAAGCAACTGACTCAAATCCGCCTCCGCCGGCACCTGCCCGCTCGCAGTAATAACGTTCAACATCTCCTGCGTCACCGAGTTCCCCCACGCGGAAGGGATCAGCGACCCCGGCGTTCCCGCCACGGGGTTTTCGTCGACGAATTTGCCATTGACCAGCCCTACGCTGGGGATGCTTTTGGGGTAATCCATTTTTATTCCCTATTCATAGTTGATGTGCACCAGGGTGTGAGCCGGTGCGGTGCGGTGGATGAGGCATTCCAGGGCGCTGCTGGGGTTAACGCCGAAGCGCTCGCCCCAGTAGGTGGCGCCGAAGCGGCGGCCCAGCAGCAGGCGCCCGCCGGTGTTGAGGGTCCACATGAATTGCGCTTGCCAGGTGCCGAAGCGAGCGCTACCAAACCGTGAGCGGCCGAAACGCGGGGCGCGGTGTTCGGTGAGGGTGGCGTTGGGGTAGCCCTGGGTACGGGCGATGTCCAGGTAGTAGGCGATGCTCTGGTTGCCCACTGCCAGGAGCCGGCGGCGCACGGCGAGGCGACGGTCGTCGAACAGCGGCGTGAGGCCCAGGCATGGGTCGGGCAGGTTCATCACCCGCTCCCAGTCCGGCACCAGTTCAGTGACCCCGGCCGGGTCCATTTCGTTGAGCAGATCCACCGCGCGGGCGTCGATGCGCGCCAGTTCTTCGGCGAGGCCTTGCAGCACCTGGTGGAGTTCCGGCACCCGTTCCGGGTCCCAGGCCGGGCCGCTGGGGAGCAGGCTGCGCAGTTGTTCCTGGTATTGCCCGGCCGTTCTTATTCCAACCATGTGCAACCTCCAAAGGTCAGCAGTTGGTAGCTGGCGGCGGGTACATCGGCCAGGGGCGCCAGCAGCTTGTGATCGGTCTCGCCGGTGGCGCTGCTGATGGCTTCGGCGATGTGGCTCAGCAGCAAGGGTTCGCCCAACCCCGCTTCGCGGTTGTGCAGGTCACGCAGTTGCGCTTCGACGGCCGCGCGCACGGCGCTGGTGTCCGGGGTCAGGCGCAGGCGATAAGCCACTGCGACCGGCACCGGCGGCATGACCTGCACTTGAGCGGTCACCGGGCGCAACGGCTCGATGTGCGCCAGGACCCGGGCCAACTGCGGTGCACTCGGGATCGGTTGCGGGTCGTCGTCGCGCATCACGAAAACAGCAACGGTGCCCGGCCCCAGGAGGCCGCCGCGACACCAGGCGCGGGTGATGCCGGGGCATTCCAAGGCCCAGGTTTCATAGTCCTGGGCCGAACCGCCGTGGGGGATGATGCGGTACGAACGGATGACCCGGGCACGCAGCGACTCCAGGCTTTCCTGGGCGATGCCCCCGGCCAGGCCCGGCGCCAGCACGGTGAAGGCATTGCCGATGCCCTGGATTGGTTGCACCGGCATCAGCACCAACCCGGCGTCGGCGTTGCCCAAGGCCCCGGCGTCCAGGGCCATGACGGTGGCACTGTTGCTGCCCGCCACCGCCGTGCGCGGCGCGGTTACCCGGTACACGCGCCCATCCAGGGCTTGCAGCAGGGTGTCGGCATCCAGCACCGCGCCGGTGGCCGCGCTGAAACTCACCGTGCCGGTGGCGGCCTGGGCGGGTTTGCGCGGTTGGTTCAGGCGTAACGCGGCGATGCGCTCCAGGGTCGATTCATCGGCCTTATCCGGGAGGATCTGCTCGGCGATCCAGTCCAGGTAGCCATAGAGGCCATAGGCGGCGCCGCTCAGGGTGCGGGCCAGCACCTGGGCATCGGACTGGCGCAGCGCATCGCTGGCCAGGTCGCTTTGGGTGCGTTTAATCAGCACCGGCAGCGAAGGGGTTTCAAACGGCATAGGTCACCTGCCAACTGTCATTAGGGTTGATGTCCAGACGCTCGCCGCTGGCCAGGGTCAGCACCGTGCGCAGGTTCAGGCGCTGGGCGTCGAGGCGTTCGGTGCGGATGTCGATGGCGCTCACGTGGCCGTCGTCGATCAGCCATTGCAAGGCTTGCCGGGCATAGAACTCGGCGTCGCCCTGGGTCTGGTGGGTCAACTTGACCCGGCGCAGCAACCACAGCCGCGAGCCGATGCGGTCATCGGCCACCGTGGGAAAACTGTCGCCCCACCAGCCGAAACGCTCCTCGTCATCGAGGGCATCGTCAGCCGCCGCGCGGCGCCAAGTGAACAGGCTGATAAGCACGGCGCGGGTCAAGGCGCTGTGGAGGTCGTTGAGCAGCACCATCACGCGTCCCCCGCCGGGGCACTGGTCTGGCCCCTGCCCGGTTGTACATTGAGGTGAACGTGCTTGATCTGGCTGATACCACCGGCGATCTGGTCGCCTTGGGAGACGATCTTGCCGCTCTGGGTCAGGGTCGGCGTGTCGATGTTCACCGCCGTGGCCGCGCGGATGTTCAAGGTGTGGGTATCGATATCGATGATGCGCCCGCGCTTGAAGTGGACCTTGTCGCCTTCGTCGGTGTAGATCGCCACTTCGCCCGGCGCCAGGGCCTTGAGGCGGTAGCGGCGGTCAGCCACCACCAGCACCACCGCGTGGGAGCGGTCGCCGCCCAGAAAGGTGGCGATGCCTTCGGCCCCGGCCAGCGGGTGGCTGGTAAAACCGTAGGGCTCAAAGTGCTCCATGTCATCGTTCACTTCGCCGGCGGTGAGGCGCATTTGCAGCGATTGCAGTTTGCTCGCCGAGTTGGCGAGCACCACGGTGCCGCGCGCCAACAGGCGTGTCAGTAGGCTCATGGGGGTTTCCTTGTGAGGGGTTCAGCGGGCCGCGGGCAGTGCCGGGCTGGCGTCGAAGCTATGGGGCGGCGCCACGCTCAGGGTGCTGATGGCACCGCGTTCGGACAGCGACCAGGTGACCTTGGAGATCAGCATGTCCTGGTCAAAACCCAGTACCGGGTCGATCACCCGCACCAGGCTGTTGTGGCGCCACAGGGCGCCATTGGTTTGCCGCCAGCCCTGCACGCTGTAGGTGGCGGCCAACGCCTTGGCGCTGCGGGTGGCGCATTCCCAGTCGGCGCGCTGCTGGGCCAGCTCTGCCGTCAGTTGCGTGGGTTCGCTGATGACCGTGACCCGTTTGCGCGGCGCCCGGCCGTCCGTGGCCAGGCCCGCGACTTCCGCCACGGCACTGCCGCTTTGGCGATCGTCACCCTTGTGCTGGCCGATCACCCGGTACTCGGAAAACACCGAGGTGTAATCCATCGCCGCGCTGGCCGAGAGGATGTTCTTGCCCAGTTCCAGGGCATCGGCCGCACGCCCGGCGCTACCGGGCTGCGCCAACACCACACGACCCTGGGCATCGTCGGTGGAAAACACCCGGTACAGGGTCAGCAAGCGGTCGATGGACTGGAACACGGTTTCACCAGGCACGATGCTGTGGCTGCGCAAGCGTGCGGTCTGGGCGATCTCGCTGACCACGCCCACGCCATAGGGCGCGGCCAGGGCCTGGACGATGCTCAACACACTCTGCTCGCGCCACTGGCCGGGACGGTTGATTGCGGCGCAGTCCACCAGGTCCTGGGTGGTGGAACTGCCTTCGATGCTCAGGCTGATCTGCCGGCCGTCGTAGCTGACCGGCGCCTTGTAGACATGGCCGCTCAGCACCAGGTCGCAGCCGATCCGCACCTGGCAGCGGTCGCCGGGGCGGATGGGCACTGCCAGGGTCTGGCCCGGCCACTGCCAGGTGATGGCGAGGGTAAAGGAGCGGAACTGACGCTCTAGGTCGGCGCTGATTTGCACGCTTTTCCAGCCGCCATAATCCAGACCGTCCACGGTCAGGGTGACGGTATTTTCCAGGTCGGTCATGGCTTACTCCCGGGCGACTTTAAGGTCGGTGGGCGGCAAGAAACCCGGGTGGGGCACGCGGTTGCGCTGCACCACCTCCCCCACCCGCGTGGCGTCGCCAAAGCGCTGATACGCCAGCACCAGGGCCGGCAGGCTCTGCATCGGCGACAGCGTTATCAAGCGCACACCGGAGGAGGCCACCGCCGTCAGGTGCCCGAACACCTGCTGGCGCAAGGCGCTCAGGGCCTGGTAATGCTCGGCATCGGCCTTGAGGGCGGCTTGCCACAGCGCTTCGTTGAGCGCCTCGCGCAGGGCCAGCACATCGTCGGCCACCGGCACTTCCAGGCGTTGCACCGGGCGCAGCGCCTGCTGCGCCAGGGACGGCGTGGCGTTCAAGGGCACGGCATTGGTGGCCACCGGCAGCGCCGCCAGCCAGTGGGCGATCTGCACCAGCAAGGCGTCCTGCACCAGGTTCGCCGTCGCCTGGGCGGCGGCGATGCTGTCCTTGCCGGTGGTCAACTGCGGCGCGTCGATCAGCCTCACCGCGTCAACCTGCTGGGACACCCCGGCGATCACCCCGCGATAGCCGCCGCGGGCGAAATCCTCGAGGTCCTTGAGGTCCCCCAGCAACCCCTTGAACTCGGCGCTCAACTGCCGCGGCAAGTCCTTGATGCCGTTGACCAGGGCATGAACGTCGGCATACAGGGCCACCAGCGGCGCAAAGTGCTGCTCGATCACCTGGTACACCGTCGCCAGGCCATTGCGCAGGGCCAGCACACCGATGCGCGCCTGCCTGACCAGCGCCATCGCCAGCTCGAAGCGGCGCAGGGCCGAGCCGAGCAGGCTGTGCGCCGCCAGCAGCAACTGCTGGCGGGTATTGACCGTGGCCGTGGGAAACTGCAGGGGCCGGTCGGGGTAGAACTTCAAGGCGAACGTCACCAAGCCGCCGTCCTGGCGGGCCTGGGTCATGTCGCATTCGCCTACCTTGACCTGCATGCGCCCCAACCACGGGTGCACCAGTTCGCCACTGCCCCGCTCCAACGCCTGGAGCAACAGGTCGCGCTGCTCCAGGCAATCGGCACCGACGATAAACGCCGTCAGGTCATGGACTTTGGCCTGCTGCCCCAAGCCTTCAAAGAACGGCTGGTCTCGTTGTGGGTATTCGTGCAACTGGCCCTTGTGGCCCACCGGGGTTTTCGCCTGGTCAACCCAAAACCCCACGCCGCGAAAAGACGCCGGCAACAAACGATCACGCCAGCTCATTGGAACCTCCTAAAGACAGGGAGCGATAACCGACGCGCGGCGTCAGGTTCAGGCCCGGTTGGTTGCTACGGGGCGGGTCGACCCGCAGGCCGGGCGGTGCGTTTTCAAAGCGCACCGTCAAGCCGCCCTCCACCTGCGCGCGGTTGTTGGCGGCGCTTTGCTGCACCAGTGCGCTGGCGCCCTGGGGCAGATGGCTGGATGCGGTCAGCGACGGCGCTGATGTGCTGGCACTGGCGCCGAAAAAACCCGCTGCTGGCGCGCCCTCGCCTTGTTGGTTGCGCTTGAGTTGCTGCTCAGTCAGGCCTTGGACCTCCCCGGTGATCTTGGCGATAAAACCACCGACGCTGCCGCCGAGCATTTCCCGAAAGGGTGCGAGCACGCCTTGCAGCTTTTGCCACCAACTGGCGAACCATTCAGTGATCGGCTCCCAGTGCTGGGTAATCAGCCCCAGGGGCGACCAGTCGAAAACACTGCCAAGCACCGCATACATCGCCAGGGCTTGCGCCTGGATACCGCCCCAGAGCGCGCTGAATACCTCGCCGATGCTGCCCCAATTGGCAATCACCAAGCCCAGCGGCGACCAGTTGAACAGCTCGCGCAAGAACCCCATGACCGGCACCGCCAGGGCCTGGAGCAATGTCCAGAGAGCTGCGAAGAGCCCGGTCAGTGGTGTCCAGTTGGCCATCACCAGGCCCAGTGGGCTGAAGCTGAACAGGCTTTTCAAACCGTCCATCAAGCCCTGGGCCGCCGTGCTGATGCCTTGCCAGAGGCTGGCGAGGAACCCGCTGATCGGCCCCCAGTTGGCCAACACCTGCCCCATGGGCGTGAAGGCAAACAGGGTTTTGAAAAACGTGGCCATGGGCAGCACCACGGGGGCGATTTTCTGCCATAGCCCGACAAAAAACGCCGACAGCGGTTGCCAGTTCGCCACGATCAACCCCGCCGCCAGGGCAATGCCCATGGCAATCAGGGTGAAAGGCGTGGCGCCCAGGGCGAGGCTGGCCAGTTCCAACGCCTGGGACGCCCCGGCGACCGCCCCTTGAATCGCGGTAAACGCCCCCACACCGCTCGCCAGGCCTTGCACCAGTTGCGGGTTGTCCACCAGCACCTGGGCCACGCCCGCCAACAGCGGCTCGAACCCCACCGCCACGGCGCTCACCGCCGGCAACAACGCCGCGCCGAACGCCACCGAAACGCGCTGGGTACTGTCGCCGAACGCATTCAGCGCTTGCGCCGTATCCGCCGGTAACCGAGGCAGTTCCAGGTCCTGGGTGCTGCGGTTGACCTGCGCCACCTGTTCTTGAAACGCCAAAGCCGAGCGCACACCGTCGACAAAGGGCGCGGCCAACCCCTCACCCTTGACCAACCCGGCCACGTCCAGCGTGCCCAGGCCGGTGTCCGCCAGGTTCTGCTGGAAGCGCTCGACGGTCGCCCGCAGCCCTGCGAGTTTGGGCGATAACTGGTCGATGCCGGTCAACAGCACCGCGCGCCGTTCTACTTTTGCTGTGTCTGCCATCACTGCACCTGTGCCATTGCGTTGATCCGTTGTGCCTGCTGTAGAGACTCGCGCAGCACATCCAGCGACCTGGCCATCATCTGTTCGGGGTCAACCTTCCAGAACCAGGCCAGGTCGTAGGCCACCGCGATCAGGTCGGCGACGGTGGCGATGCCGCACTCATGAAAAAACCGGCGACGGCCCAACTCAGGCCGTTGAGGTCCGCCAGGTCCAGTTGGTTGACCGAGGATGGCGGGATGCCTGCGCACACCGCGATGTATTTAGCCGCCACGTCCATGTCCAGGCTGACCTCCTCGCTTTTGTCGATCTTGTAGGGCAACGCCTTGATGGCGCGCACTTCCTGCACCGTCGGGCGGCGCAGGGTGAGTTCGCCCAGCGGCTCGCCGTGGGCCTCAATGGCCACGCGTAACTTCACCGTGTCGCTCATTGCCAAGTCCCCTTGATGCCTTCGAACTTGAGCTCGATGGTCGCGTCGTCGCCCTTGGCCACCGGTTCTTCCACCAGGTAAGCACCGGCCAGCACATAGACCTTGCCGTTGCTGAACTCGCAGGTGACGGTCATATCGACGCCCGCGATCAACGGTTTGAGCGGGAAGTCCGGGGTGTACAGCGCCGTGACCTTGAACGACGGCGCGATGTCGGTTTCCTTGTAGAAACCCGGCACCACGGTTTCGCGCTTGACCGCCATCAGCGGGGCTTCGCAGCCGCCACTGATGGTCAGTTGCGCGCCGTCGACCTTGACGTAGCAGGTGCCTGCAATCAGTTGACCCATGATGTTTCTCCCAAAAAAAGTAAGCCCGCGCGCGGCGGGCTGAAAAATAGCGGTGTGGCGAAGCGCCTTAGGCGGCCGCGTCGTACTGCAGGCGGAATTGGTTGAGCAGGGCAAACACCCGCAGGCCATTGATGTAGTCGGGCGGGAACAGCACATTGACCCGGCTCGGGTCCTGGCTGTCGCGCTCCACAATCAAGTGCTCGGCGAACAACTCGGCGTTTTCCACGTGGCCTTCCTGTTCGAGCTTGGCGTACTGGGCAATCAGCTCGCCGCGCAGGGTGCTGGGCGTGACGATGGGCTGGCCGGCGCCGAACCGCGTGCCATCGCTGGCCAACTTATGGCGCCCGTACTTGCTGGTCATCACACTTTGCAGGCGGCGCACGATAAAGGCCGACTGGTGCATGGTTTCGCTGTCCAGGTAGGAATTGTCTGCCTGGCCGTAGGCGTTTTTCTGATAGGTGGTGATCGCCCGCTGAATGCGCAGGTAACCGCCCTCGTAGTACGCCGTGGCGATGCCGTAGCTGAGCAGCGACTGGCGCTCGGTCAGGGTGAACCGCTCACTGGCCGGCGCCGGGTCCAGGCCCGGCAGGCTGCCGCTTTGGGTCGGGCGGCTGGCGTCGGCCGAGATGAACACCGCTGTGCGCGCCGCCAGCGCTGCCGCCTGAACCCAGAAGGGTTGCGGCACACCGGGTTCCAGCGCCTGAATGGTCATGTGCTGGTCGTTGCGGGTCTGGCCGGCGGCGACCAACGTCCCCACCGTGCCGCGCTTGGCGGTATAGACATGGCCGAACAACTGCTTGGCCCAGGACCAGCGCCCCGAACTGTCATTCATCGCCCCCTGCCAGGCATTGAGGGTGGCCACATCCGACCACGGCAGGCAGATGAACTCGAACGGCTCATCCCCCAACGCCGCCAATGCCGCGACCTGGTCCGGCACGCCGACGCCGCCGGCCATTTTGGTGATGGCAATCGTCAGGCCCGCCGGGGTGTCTTCGCCATTGCTTTTGCCCAGGCGATTGAATTGCAGGCTGATGTCATTGCCACTGTCGCCAGTCCACTTGGCGCTGAGCTTGACCACGCCTTCCACCGCCGTGGCCAGCACCGGCAAATCCGCCGCTGCGTTGATTTTCAGGGCCAGGGCCGTGGCCGCTTGCACGGCGGTGGCGCCATTGACGATGGCGGCCTGCACCCGGGCGCCGCCCACATACAGGTTGAGCAGGCCGGCTTCAGTGGCCGTGCCGGTCAGTTTCAACTCAGCCTTGGCCGCACTGCCGGTAGCGTTGCGCAGTGGCAGGCACCAGACCTCACCCACCGGGTCGGTCTTGCGCCAGGCCTCGTACATCGCCGCCAGCATCGAGCCCTGGCCGGCGATTTTCTTTGCCAGTGCCAGGCTAGGCACCAGCACCAGGCTGCCCACTTCCGGGCCGGTCACGTCGTCGTTGACCTGGGCCACGATCAAGCGGCGCATGCTCGAAGAGGCACTGTTGGCCGCCGAGTTGTCCATTTCCGCATAGAACAGCGGAACACGCAGGTCCGCCGGGATGTTGCTGAATCCGATCGCCATTATTGGGCTTCCTGTGGTTTGGCCGCTTTCACGGCTTTAGTGGTGATATCGCCATCCGCCAGGCGGCGACGCCACCAAGCGCTGTCGGACACTTCGCGGCCTTCGGTGGGCAACAGGTCGCCCGCCTCCGGGTCCGGTACAACCCGGCCAGGGGCCGGTAGCACGGTGATGCGTTTGCTCATGGGTTCAACTCTCCAGAAAAAACCACTTCCAGGCGCCCGTCGGGGCCGGGACGTTGCAGGTTGGGGTCGGCCGGGTCGATGGCATCGACCCGCACCGTGACCCCGGACAAAGACGGCAAGCCGTCCAATTCATGCTCTTGCCAGGTCTGCGCCGGGTCCTTGGCCTGGCGGCGGCCCAACTGACACTCGGCGAAAAAATCCAGCTGATACAGCCCGCGCTGTGCATCCAGCGCCAGCCACTCGCCGCCGCCGTACTCGACCCCCGCATAACCGCTACCCGGCCGGAACCCCACGAGCGCGCGCCAAACCTCGGCACGCAACTCATGCAATTGATCCAGAGCGGCGGCGCCTTGGGTGGCGTCTACCACCAGCAGCACGGCGAAGCGGTCGCGGATGATCTGGCACGTGGCGTTTTGCGCCTGGTTCTCAGCGGCGCGGTCGCCCAACCCACGGACCAGGGCACAGGGGGTTTGCACTGGGGTGGGCGATTGCAGGGCCGGTGGGTCGATCCCCACCGATACCCGTTGGGCGAGGCTGGGGCAGTAGTCACGTAGTTGAGTGAGGATTGGGCTGATTTTCATGGGGGTTACCAGGAAGTGAACGACCCGCGCGGGGCGGGCTGGGGCCAGGAAAAGGGTTGGGCCGGGGTGGCGCTATCGATCGTCACTGGGGGTGCGCGGCGGCACTTCACACACCCCCATGCGCCGCGCCGCCCAGCGTTCGTACAAGCCAATCGCCACATCGGCGCCGGCCATCGCGGTGAGGCAGCCAATGGCGCATGCGGTCCAGATAGACGTGCCGGCGGCGTACAGCAGCATGAAGGCCGAAACGCCGCACACCACGCAGGCGCCGGAGCGCAGGGCGAGGCGGCGCAGCAGCGACCAGCCGCGGGCGCCCTCCTTGTCGGCGCGCCACATTTCGCCGCTGACGCCGCCCAGCAAGGCCAGGGCGATGACCAGCCAGAGCGGCATGTCCAGCAACGCTTGTTGCTCGTTTGTCATGTCACGCCTCCTTCAATTGATGGGCGCTCGGGTAGAGGGATGCGGTAGGCATTGCCAAAAGCCCGGTCGCCCAGGCTTTTGAAAATGCGGTCCTTGATCTTTCGGCGCGACTGGCGCGGTACGGATCCATTCAAATTGTTCCTCCGACCGCGACCCTGTCCGCCGGATAACTGCTTACGGTGCTTTACGCTGCACACCCGGGTCAGTTGCCAACCCTCTGAACTGTTGAGGCCAGTTCATCGCTGCCTTTGCCATGGAACTAAAGAGCGTCGTTGCAAGCCGTTGTCGGGCGGCTTGAGACAAAGACTATGCATGTATGCATATACAGTCAATGCATAAATGCATTTATTTATGCGCAGAGAATGCACGAGCGCATAAAAAGCCCGCAAACAAAGGCCTGGATAGTTTTCAATCGGCGAAAAAAAACCCGCACGGCGGCGGGTTTTATCTGACGTGGGAGTGGTTAACGGGCGTACATGCCCCACCAGAAGACGTGGCCAAGGATGACTATCTGCTCATCCTGGATCTCCTGGAAGCTGTAGTCCTCATCCGGATGCTCATCGCGGTTGAAGCTGCGCAGGCGGATCCCGGTGGGCAGGCGATACAGCTGCTTTACGCGCAACTGGCCATTGTGGTTGATGGCGTACAGGTCGCCGTCGATGATGTCGCCAATGGACGACTTCCCGGCATTGACCCCCACCGTCGCGCCGTCGCGCAGTACCGGCAGCATGCTATTACCGCGCACGGTCACGCACTTGGCCTGGTCGAACTGCACACCGTTGTGGCGCAGGCTGCGTTTGCCGAAGCGCAGGCTAGAGCGCTCGCTCTCCTCAATGACGAATCTTCCTGATCCTGCTGCCAATTCAACCTCGCGAAGAAAGGGCACGGACACTTCGTCGTCATCGAGCGGGGTGTCGTCGTCCCACAAACTTATGTCCTTGAGTTCCGCATGCTGCCCATCGAGGGCCGCGTCCCGTGCAGGCGCAATCGGCACACGCCCGCGCAACTGTTCGGTGCTCACGCGAAAATACTCGGCGAGCTTGGAGATGTGCTTGTCCGAAGGGTCGACAATCTTGCCGCCGAGAATCCGCGACAGAGTGGATTGAGGCACACCCGTGCGACGGTGAAGCTCCGTAGGGGAGATCCCGTGGCTATCGAGCAGCTCTCTTAAGACGATAGATACGTTGCGTTTTTGCATAACGCGCATAGTGAGGGTTCTACGCGCCGATGACAAATGCCAATTTGCATTTTTTATGCATAAAGCGTGCATGAATATTCACAAAGGACTTACCCCTTGGCGCCTGCGTGTGGCCGACCGCCCATGGTAACCTTGCGCCCATTGCGAAAAGCCGGGCCAGACAGCCCCTTTGCCCCACCACTTTCGACGAATCCGCCTGAATATCCGATGAGCAAAACGACCTCCGATCTGTCCGCGCACACCCCGATGATGCAGCAATACTGGCGCCTGAAAAATCAGCACCCCGACCAGTTGATGTTCTACCGCATGGGCGATTTCTACGAGATCTTCTACGAAGATGCGAAGAAAGCCGCGAAATTGCTGGATATCACCCTGACCGCCCGCGGGCAGTCGGCGGGGCAGGCGATTCCAATGTGCGGGATCCCTTATCACGCCGCCGAAGGCTACCTGGCCAAACTGGTCAAGCTGGGCGAGTCGGTGGTGATCTGCGAGCAGGTCGGCGACCCGGCAACCAGCAAAGGCCCGGTGGACCGCCAAGTGGTGCGCATCATTACCCCGGGCACGGTCAGTGACGAGGCGTTGCTGGATGAGCGCCGCGACAACCTGATTGCCGCGTTGTTGGGCGATGAGCGTTTGTTCGGCCTGGCGGTGCTGGACATCACCAGCGGCAACTTCACCGTGCTGGAGATCAAGGGCTGGGAAAACCTGTTGGCGGAGTTGGAGCGGGTCAACCCGGTGGAACTGCTGATCCCCGACGATTGGCCCAAGGACCTGCCGGCCGAGAAGCGCCGTGGCGTGCGCCGTCGCGCGCCGTGGGATTTCGAGCGCGACTCGGCGTTCAAGAGCCTGTGCCAGCAGTTTTCCACCCAGGACCTCAAGGGCTTTGGTTGCGAGAACCTGACCCTGGCCATCGGCGCCGCCGGGTGCCTGCTCAGTTATGCCAAGGAAACCCAGCGCACCGCCCTGCCCCACTTGCGCAGCCTGCGCCACGAACGCCTGGACGACACCGTGGTGCTCGACGGTGCCAGCCGTCGCAACCTGGAGCTGGACACCAACCTGGCCGGCGGGCGCGACAACACCCTGCAATCGGTGGTCGACCGTTGCCAGACCGCCATGGGCAGCCGCCTGCTGACCCGCTGGCTGAATCGCCCACTGCGCGACCTGCAGGTCTTGCAGGCGCGCCAGAGCTCGATCACCTGCCTGCTGGACGGTTATCGCTTTGAGAAGCTGCAACCGCAGCTCAAGGAAATCGGCGATATCGAGCGGATCCTGGCGCGGATCGGCCTGCGTAACGCGCGCCCACGGGACTTGGCGCGCCTGCGCGATGCCCTGGGCGCGCTGCCGCAGTTGCAAGTGGCCATGACCGAGCTGGAAGCCCCGCACCTGAGCCAATTGGCGCACACCACCAGCACCTACCCGGAACTGGCGGCGCTGCTGGAAAAAGCCATCATCGACAACCCGCCCGCCGTAATCCGCGACGGCGGCGTGCTGAAAACCGGCTACGACAGCGAACTCGACGAACTGCAATCCCTGAGTGAGAACGCCGGGCAGTTTCTGATCGACCTCGAAGCCCGGGAAAAGGCCCGCACCGGCCTGGCCAACCTCAAAGTCGGCTACAACCGTATTCACGGCTACTTTATCGAGCTGCCCAGCAAGCAAGCCGAATCGGCACCCGCCGACTACATCCGCCGCCAGACTCTCAAAGGCGCCGAACGCTTTATCACCCCGGAACTCAAGGCCTTCGAGGACAAGGCGCTATCGGCCAAGAGCCGCGCCCTGGCCCGGGAAAAAATGCTCTATGAAGCCCTGCTCGAAGACCTGATCGGCCAATTACCGCCGCTGCAAGACACCGCCGCCGCCCTGGCCGAGCTGGATGTGCTGAGCAATCTGGCCGAGCGGGCACTGAACCTGGACTTGAACTGCCCGCGCTTTGTCAGCGAGCCGTGCATGCGCATCACCCAGGGCCGCCACCCGGTGGTGGAGCAAGTACTGACCACGCCTTTCGTGGCCAACGACCTGAGCCTGGACGACAGCACCCGCATGCTGGTGATAACCGGGCCGAACATGGGCGGTAAATCCACCTATATGCGGCAAACAGCGCTGATCGTGCTGCTGGCCCACATCGGCAGCTTCGTCCCGGCGGCCAGTTGCGAGCTGTCACTGGTGGACCGCATCTTCACCCGCATCGGCTCCAGCGACGACCTGGCCGGCGGGCGCTCGACCTTCATGGTGGAAATGAGCGAAACCGCGAACATCCTGCACAACGCCACCGAACGCAGCCTGGTGCTGATGGACGAGGTTGGCCGCGGTACCAGCACCTTTGACGGTTTGTCCCTCGCGTGGGCTGCGGCCGAACGCCTGGCCCATTTGCGCGCCTATACGCTGTTCGCCACCCACTATTTCGAGCTGACCGTCCTACCGGAAAACGAGCCGCTGGTGGCCAACGTCCACCTCAACGCCACCGAACATAACGAGCGCATCGTGTTCCTCCACCACGTACTGCCAGGGCCGGCCAGCCAGAGTTATGGCCTGGCGGTGGCGCAACTGGCGGGCGTGCCCAGTGAGGTCATTACGCGGGCACGCGAACACCTGAGCCGTCTGGAGACCACCAGCCTGCCCCATGAAGCGCCCAAGCCGACCAAAGGCAAGCCCGCGCCTCCGCAACAAAGCGACATGTTCGCCAGCCTGCCCCATCCGGTGCTGGATGAATTGGCCAAACTTGACCTGGACGACTTGACTCCGCGAAAAGCGCTCGAATTGCTCTATGCACTGAAGACTCGGGTCTAACGCACGGGCGTGCAAGCTGATAGACTCTCGCGCGGTTTGGGATGCTGCGTGGCCATTAGCCTGACTCGCAGACTATCGCTCCCAACCCTCGCGAGCCCGTCTTGGAAGGGCTCGCAGCCGCCGCCTGAGGAGAAAATTAGAATGACCTTCGTCGTCACCGACAACTGCATCAAGTGCAAGTACACCGACTGCGTAGAAGTCTGTCCGGTGGACTGCTTTTACGAAGGCCCGAACTTCCTGGTGATTCACCCGGATGAGTGCATCGACTGCGCACTCTGCGAGCCAGAATGCCCGGCCGTGGCCATCTTCAGCGAAGATGAAGTTCCCGAAGACATGCAGGAGTTCATCCAGTTGAACGTTGAGCTGGCGGAAATCTGGCCCAACATTACGGAAAAGAAAGAATCTTTGCCCGATGCCGAAAAGTGGGATGGCGTCAAAGGCAAGATCAAGGATCTGGAACGCTGATTACCGCGCGTCCACCGAAAAGGCCCCTTGCGGGCCTTTTTGCTGCCCCGGATTTGGCTTGCGTGTACTTTTTCGCAGGCAAAAAAAGGGGCGGTTTGACCCGCCCACATTTTTTCCCTAATCCCTGTGTTCCTTTTCATCGTCCTGATGAATCGCGTCCTGCGATGTCCTTAAACCCTCTTCCTTGAAGGCTGTGTCTGTCCGTTGACACAGTTCTGATACTAATGGGTTCTGCGCCGAGAACAATCGGCCACGGAGAGCGGACTGCTTGGCTTAATCCACCGCAAACAAAAAAATAAACCTATAAATCAATAAGATAAAAAACACATCAGGAAAAAATAGGCATCTACCGGCTAATAAAAAACCAAACACCTACGAAAGAGTAAGCCTAGGCTTACACGCGCCGAAGGTTAAGCCTGAAGACTTGGGGGGAACTGAGGCAGTGGTGCCTACAACCAAAAACGCCCCGGGCCGATAAGGCCCGAGGCGTCATAGATACCAAAGAGCCGCCCCCGCAGCCCTGAGGCCTGCGGGAGCGACTTGGCTATCTAGGTTTACAGCTTGCCGGCGTTTTCGGTCAGGTACGCTGCAACGCCTTCTGGCGAAGCGTTCATGCCCTTGTCGCCTTTTTTCCAGTTGGCCGGGCAGACTTCGCCGTGCTCTTCGTGGAATTGCAGCGCGTCAACCAGACGGATCAACTCTTCCATGTTACGGCCCAGCGGCAGGTCGTTGATGATCTGGGAGCGGACAACGCCCTTGTCGTCGATCAGAAACGCGCCACGGAACGCTACGCCGCCTTCGGATTCAACGTCGTAGGCTTTGGCGATGTCGTGCTTCATGTCGGCAGCCATGGTGTATTTGACTTTGCCGATGCCGCCATCATTGATGGCAGTGTTGCGCCAGGCGTTGTGGGTGAAGTGGGAGTCGATGGAAACGGCAACGACTTCAACGTTACGTGCCTTGAAATCGTCCATGCGGTGATCCAGAGCAATCAGCTCGGATGGGCAGACGAAGGTGAAGTCCAGCGGGTAGAAGAACACCAGGCCGTATTTGCCTTTGATGGCCGAGGACAGGGTAAAGCTGTCAACGATTTCGCCATTGCCGAGTACGGCGGGAACGGTGAAGTCTGGGGCTGGTTTGCCGACGAGTACGCTCATTGGATATCTCCTGGTGTGATGGAGTTAAAGGACGAGATCGCGCCCAGCCTGCCACGGATAAGCGACAGGCCTGTGACTCGATCTCCCTTCGCAAGGACCGACCATCATACACCGCGACTTTGCCCTGTCCTTAGCGGTTTTTGAAAAGCGCCTCAAAAGCGGGCACTCGACCTGTTGCGCCCGTTCGTCGGGCAAAACCTCAAGCCGGGTATTGCCCCACAGAAACAACTTTGACAATCATTCTCGTTAACATTAAGATCCGTCCCAATTGAGCCACAACCTTGCGACGGTTCTCCTATATGTATGTCTGCCTGTGCACCGGCGTCACCGACGGAAAAATCCGCGACGCCATCTACGAAGGTTGCTGCAGCTACCGCGAAGTACGCCAAGCCACCGGCGTCGCCAGCCAATGCGGAAAATGCGCCTGCCTCGCCAAGCAAGTGGTACGTGAAACCCTCACCGAGCTGCAAAGCAGCCGTGCGGCGATTCCCTACCCTGTGGAATTTTCCGTCGCATAACTAACGCATTTCAAAGAACCGGACTTAGTGTCCGGTTTTTTTATGCCCATAATTCAACCGCTTAGCGTTCAGACGCGGAACACAAACATTCTTATTCCGATTAATTTTCATTTATTATTCAACAACTTAGGTTTGACACTTATGAGTACGCAGCTCAAACTCCATTTTATATACCGCGAATAAAGGACAGGGCCCCACCATGAAAGGCGACGTGACAGTCATTCAACATCTCAACAAGATCCTTGCCAATGAGCTGGTCGCGATCAATCAATACTTCCTGCATGCCCGCATGTACGAAGATTGGGGCCTGAACAAACTCGGCAAGCATGAGTACAAAGAATCCATCGATGAGATGAAGCATGCGGACAAGCTCATCAAGCGCATCCTGTTCCTCGAAGGCCTGCCTAACGTGCAAGACCTGGGCAAGCTGCACATCGGCGAGCACACCAAGGAAATGCTGGAGTGCGACCTGCGGATCGAGAAGACCGGCCACGCCGACCTCAAGGCCGCCATCGCCCACTGCGAAGTCTCTGGCGATTTCGGCAGCCGCGAGTTGCTCGAAGATATCCTGGAATCGGAAGAAGAACATATCGACTGGCTGGAAACTCAACTTGGCCTGATCGACAAAGTAGGTATTGAGAACTATCTGCAATCGCAGATGGGTGAATAACCCAAGTTAGCCTCAATAAAAAAGCCCCGCTCTCTTATATGAAGAAGCGGGGCTTTTTATTGCCTTCAATCCAGGCTCGCCGTGAAACGTCTGCGGGACCGGAAGGGCCCGTTCCCGCAGAAGCAATCAGGCTTCGGTCTTGCCAGCGGCCGCTTTTTCAACGGCGGCCTTGATGGTGGTCTGCAACGAACCGTCTGCGGCCATCTCGGTCATGATGTCGCTACCGCCGACCAGTTCACCGCCCACCCACAGTTGTGGAAAGGTTGGCCAGTTGGCGTACTTAGGCAGGTTGGCGCGGATTTCCGGGTTCTGCAGGATGTCCACGTATGCGAACTTTTCGCCACAGCCCATGACGGCCTGGGCCGCTTTGGCCGAGAAGCCGCACTGCGGGGCATTCGGCGAGCCTTTCATGTAAAGCAGAACGGTGTTGTTGGCGATCTGCTCTTTAATAGTTTCGATGATATCCATGAAGCACCTCGGCTGAACTTTCCGACTCAGGGTCGGCACGGTGGCGCATTGTAACGGAAAGCCGAGCCCTATGCTCGGTCTCCCAGTGCCGTCACCGACCAACCGCCATCAAGCCGCCACCACGGTTACCGGCACGCCGTTGAGCGCCGCGTTGCCGGACAGGTGATCCAGTTGCCGTTCATCGGTCAAGTCGTTGGCACTGGCCCCCGGTTGGCCGCTGGCGATTTCCATTTGTACGCCGGGGCGCGCATGGCCCCAACCGTGGGGCAGGCTGACCACACCCGGCATCATGTCGGCACTGGCCAGCACCTCCACCTCGATGGCGCCAATGCGCGAGCTGATGCGCACCCGCTGGCCGTCGCTCAGGCCACGGTGCGCCAAGTCGTCGGGATTCATCAGCAACTGGTGGCGCGGCTTGCCTTTAACCAGGCGATGGTAGTTGTGCATCCACGAATTATTGCTGCGCACATGGCGCCGCCCGATCATCAGCAGCTCATCGGCCGCCGGTGCCTGTAACGCGGCAAAGCGCTGCAGGTCGGCGAGCATCTGCGCGGGCGCGGCCTGAATGCGCTGGTTGGCGGTTTTCAGCCGCGGGGCGAGGTTGGCTTTGAGCGCCCCCAGGTCTACGCCATGGGGGTGGTCGAGCAGCGTGGCGAGAGACAACTGTTGCGCCGCGCCATCGCCATAACGGCCCGCCCGCAAGCCCCGGTCGATCATCTGCGCCGGGGCCATGGTCGGCTTGAGCTCTTTGCCCGTATGGGCGGCGAACGCCTGGGCCAGGCCGACAAAGATCTCCCAGTCATGCAGCGCGCCATCGGGCTTGGGCAGGATCGCCCGGTTGAAACGGCTGACGTTACGCACCGCGAACATATTGAACGTGGTGTCGTAGTGATCGTTCTCCAGCGAGGACGTGGACGGCAGGATCAGGTCGGCATAACGGGTGGTTTCGTTGATATACAGATCGACACTCACCATGAACTCCAGGCCATCGAGCGCCTGCTCCAGTTGCCGGCCGTTGGGGGTGGACAGCACCGGGTTGCCGGCCACGGTAATCAGCGCCCGCACCTGGCCCTCGCCTTCGGTGAGCATCTCTTCGGCCAGGGCCGAAACCGGCAGTTCACCGCCGTATTCGGCCAGCCCCGAGACCCGGCTCTGCCACTGGTTGAAATGCCCGCCCGAGGTGGATGCCACCAGGTCCACCGCCGGCTCGGTGCACAGTGCGCCGCCGACCCGGTCGAGGTTGCCGGTCACCAAGTTGATGAGCTGCACCAGCCAATGGCACAAGGTGCCGAAGGCCTGGGTCGAGACGCCCATGCGCCCATAGCAGACCGCCGAGGGGGCTGCGGCGAAGTCCCGGGCCAACTGGCGGATCTGCGCCGCCGGCACCGCGCACAGTGGGCTCATCGCCTCGGGACCGAACCGGCTGATGGCCGCGCGCACCTCGGGCAAGCCGTCCACCGGCAAGTGGCTGTCGCGGGTCAGGCCTTCTTCAAACAAGGTGTTGAGCACGCCAAACAACAACGCCGCATCGCCGCCGGGGCGCACGAACAGGTGCTGGTCGGCCATGGCTGCGGTTTCGCTGCGCCGCGGATCGACGACCACGACTTTGCCGCCGCGAGCCTGGATGGCTTTGAGGCGTTTTTCCACGTCCGGCACGGTCATGATGCTACCGTTGGACGCCAGCGGATTAGCCCCCAGGATCAGCATGAAATCGGTGTGGTCGATGTCCGGGATCGGTAGCAGAAAACCGTGGCCGTACATCAGGTAGCTGCTCAAGTGATGGGGCAACTGGTCCACCGAAGTCGCGGAGAAGCGATTGCGCGTCTTGAGCAAGCCAAGGAAGTAGTTGCTATGGGTCATCAGCCCATAGTTGTGCACGCTGGGGTTGCCCTGGTACACCGCCACCGCGTTGGCCCCATGGCGCGCCTGGATCGCCGCCAAACGCTCGGCCACCAGGGCGAAGGCCTCGGGCCAGCCGATGGCCTGCCACT
This sequence comes from Pseudomonas sp. MF08875, assembly GCF_059862525.1. NCBI lineage: Bacteria > Pseudomonadati > Pseudomonadota > Gammaproteobacteria > Pseudomonadales > Pseudomonadaceae > Pseudomonas > Pseudomonas sp. MF08875. The sequence continues at coordinate 48,234 of NZ_JCBCUW010000034.1, read as the reverse complement.
GGTTGCCGACGCGGCGCATGGGTTGGCGCAAGCGGTCCGGGTCATTCTGGATGTCTTGCAGCGCCACGGCTTTGGGGCAGATATGGCCACGGCTGAAGGTGTCCAGGGCATCGCCCTTGATCGAGGTGATACGCGGCGCGGCGCCGTCCTCGGTGGTGGTCTCGATGGTCAAGCCGCAAATGGCTTCGCACAGGTGGCAGGCACGGTGATGGAGAGTCTTGGTCATGGCCAGTCTCTTGTTGTGTTCGGGCAACCCGCAACGGGCTGCAAAGCCAAAACTATGGTGCCAGAACGCCCCGCGCACCAGAGACGTTCGCCTTGTGAATCGAGCGGCATCAGGCCAGCCGATACCGGCCAAGCCCCGCCTTGTTTGCCAAGGCGCAGGGGCGCAGTGTACAAATGCCCCTCGCGACCACTCGGTCGCCCCTGCAAAACGCCCAAAACCTTAGCCCTATTGGAAAAACGCGACATTTAATGTCAGTATCGCGCCTTTCCCCATTTCGTCGCCCCGTGCGGCTTTCGCCGCAGGTCTCGCCCGTTTTCTAAATTAAACAAGGCTTTGAGCATCTGCGGTCCGTTGCAAAAAGGTAGTTAATGATGAGCGCAAGGCACTTTCTCTCCCTGATGGATTGCACGCCCGAAGAGCTGGTCAGCGTGATCCGTCGCGGCATCGAGTTGAAGGACCTGCGTAACCGCGGCGTTCTCTTCGAGCCCCTGAAAAACCGCGTTCTGGGAATGATCTTCGAGAAGTCCTCGACCCGCACCCGCCTCTCTTTCGAGGCCGGCATGATCCAGCTCGGCGGCCAGGCGATCTTCCTTTCGCCGCGCGACACCCAACTGGGCCGTGGCGAGCCGATCGGCGATTGCGCCATCGTCATGTCGCGCATGCTGGACGCGGTGATGATCCGCACCTTCGCCCACAGCACCCTCACCGAATTCGCCGCCAACTCCCGCGTGCCGGTCATCAATGGCCTGTCCGACGACCTGCACCCGTGCCAGTTGCTCGCCGATATGCAGACGTTCCTCGAACATCGCGGCTCGATCCAGGGCAAAACCGTGGCCTGGATCGGCGACGGCAACAATATGTGCAACAGCTATATAGAAGCGGCGATCCAATTCGACTTCCAATTGCGCATCGCCTGCCCCGAAGGCTACGAACCCAACCCCGAGTTCGTGGCCAAGGCCGGTGCGCGGGTGACCATCGTGCGTGACCCGCGCGAAGCGGTCCGCGGCGCGCACCTGGTGAGCACCGATGTCTGGACCTCCATGGGCCAGGAAGAAGAAACCGCCAAGCGCCTCAAGCTGTTCGCCCCGTTCCAGGTCAATCGCGCCCTGCTCGACACCGCTGCCGAGGACGTCCTGTTCATGCATTGCCTGCCCGCCCACCGGGGCGAAGAAATCAGCGTCGACCTGCTTGACGACCCACGCTCGGTGGCCTGGGACCAGGCAGAAAACCGCCTCCACGCACAAAAGGCTCTGCTCGAGTTCCTGGTGCCACCGTCGTACCACCACGCATGAGCCAGCCACTACTGCTTAACCTGCGCAACCTCGCTTGCGGCTATCAGGATCAACGGGTGGTGCAGAACCTCAACCTGCACCTCAACGCCGGCGACATCGGCTGCCTGCTCGGCTCTTCCGGTTGCGGCAAGACCACCACCCTGCGGGCCATTGCCGGTTTCGAGCCGGTGCACGAAGGCGATATCAGCCTGGCCGGCGAAGTCATCTCCAGTGCCGGTTTCACCCTGGCGCCGGAGAAACGTCGCATCGGTATGGTGTTCCAGGACTACGCGCTGTTTCCGCACCTGAGCGTGGCCGAAAACATTGCCTTCGGTATCCGCAAGCACCCGCAAAAACAGCGGGTGGTGGAGGAGTTGCTGGAACTGGTCAACCTGAAAAACCTCGGCAAGCGCTTCCCCCACGAGTTGTCCGGCGGCCAGCAACAGCGCGTCGCCCTGGCCCGCGCCCTGGCGCCGGAACCGCAATTACTGCTGCTCGACGAGCCGTTCTCCAACCTCGACGGTGAGCTGCGGCGCAAGCTCAGCCACGAAGTGCGGGACATCCTCAAAAGCCGTGGCACCAGCGCGATCCTGGTCACCCATGACCAGGAAGAAGCCTTCGCCGTCAGCGACCACGTGGGCGTGTTCAAGGAGGGGCGCCTGGAGCAATGGGATACGCCCTACAACCTCTACCACGAACCGCTGACGCCTTTTGTCGCGAGTTTTATCGGCCAGGGGTACTTCATTCGCGGCCAACTCGACACCCCGGAGTCGGTGCAAACCGAACTCGGCCTGCTGCGCGGCAACCGCGCCTACACCTGGCCGACCGGCGGCGCGGTGGACGTGCTGCTGCGCCCGGACGACATCGTCTACGCCCCGGACAGCGCCCTCCAGGCGCGGATCGTCGGCAAGACCTTCCTCGGCGCCTCGACTCTGTACCGTTTGCAACTGCCCACCGGCAGCCAGTTGGAATCGATCTTCCCCAGCCACGCCGACCACCAGGTTGGCGCGGATGTGGGAATTCGCGTGGCGGCCGAGCACCTGGTGCTGTTCCAGGCCAGCGGCAGCATGGCGGCGCAGATTCGCGCCGAGGAATCGGGTGTGCGGCGCTATAGCACCGCCAGCTAGGACCCCAGAGGCGTAGCAAGCAAGCTTGCTACGCCACGTCGATCAACAGCGTGCCGCGTGCCACCAACCGCGCCTGCCCGCCGATCTTCACCCGCTCGCCTTCCAGGCGACAGAACAACGCCCCTCCACGCGCCGAGCACTGATAGGCGTTCAGCTCGGCCTTGCCCAGGCGTTCGGCCCAGTAAGGGATCAACAGGCAATGGGTGGAGCCGGTGACCGGGTCTTCGTCGATACCGATGGCCGGGGCGAAGTAACGCGAAACGAAATCGTGGCCGCTGCCCCGGGCGGTGACGATCGCGCCCAACCACGGCAATTGCGCCAGGGCCGCCATGTCCGGCTGGCAAGCGCGCACCGCTTGCTCCGACTCCAGCACCACCAACAACTCGTTGGATTCCCACACCTGCAGGGGCTTAACCCCCAAGGCGGTCTCGATCGTGGCGCTGGCTTCAATCGGGCGCGGCTCGATCAGCGGGAAATCCAGCCACAAACGGTCGCCTTCGCGGGTAACGCTCAAAGGCCCGGACTGGCTGGCAAATTCCAGGCGCTCGGCCGGCTCTTTATAGATCTCGAACAGCACATGGGCGCTGGCCAGGGTGGCATGGCCGCACAGCGGCACTTCGGTAGTGGGGGTAAACCAGCGGATATGCCAGCCTGCGCCCTGGCGCACCACGAATGCGGTTTCGGCCAGGTTGTGCTCGGCGGCGATGTTCTGCATCAACTCATCACTCAACCACTGCTCGAGGCGGTAGACCATCGCCGGGTTGCCCGCGAACGGCCGATCGCTGAATGCATCGACCTGATAGAACTCAAGGGCCATCGCTCTTCTCCTCATTGTGAAGTGAGCGAGCATGGCGCCCGGCGCAACGGCCGACCAGAGACAGATCGGCCCGATTTACGCCATACAGCCTGGGTCAGGGGCGGCCGATATCGGCGAACGTGGCCTGGGTGTGCTCGGCCAGCACCGCCGGTGCCAACTCCACCTCCAGGCCACGGCGCCCGGCACTGACAAAAATGCTCGCCTGGGGCTGGGCCGAGTTATCGATAAACGTACGCAGGCGCTTCTTCTGCCCCAAGGGGCTGATGCCGCCCAATAGGTAGCCGGTGGAACGCTGCGCCGCCGCCGGGTCGGCCATCTCGACCTTCTTCACTCCCGCCGCGTGGGCCAGCCCTTTGAGGTCCAGGGTGCCCGCCACCGGCACCACCGCCACCAACAACTCGCCTTTTTCACTGGCCGCCAGCAGGGTTTTGAACACCTGGGCCGGGGCCAACGCCAGTTTTTCCACTGCCTCCAAGCCGTAGGAGGTCGCCTTGGGGTCATGTTCGTAACTGTGGATGCGATGTTCGGCGCGAACTTTTTTCAACAAATCCAATGCGGGGGTCATGGCAGCTCCAAACCGGGCGAAGGGCAGAAAAAACAGACGCCCGATTCTAGGTGATCGACGTGTAAAAGGCTCTACCACACCCCTTAAGCCCCGCCGCGAGGCCCCCTAGGGCGTGACCACAAAAGTCGACACGCACGCCCTGGCTGGAATCATTCATACAACTAATAGTTAAATAATGACCAATAGTTCACTTTCGACCTTTGACAGCAGTGTTTCTTGTCTATATTTTTTCGATTCTGAATATATTACCCAAGCTAAAAAGCAGTACCCGGCAGTAAGCCTGGGTTCGGATGGGGATCCTTACGCAGGTGCACATCGCGCTTTGGTCATTAGGCAAAGCGCCAGACAACAAAAAAAACGAGGTTTTCGATGACGACTGCTCTACAACAACCTTCGCTCTCGGGCCAATGCATGGCCGAGTTCCTGGGAACGGCCCTGTTGATTTTCTTCGGCACCGGTTGCGTTGCCGCGCTCAAGGTCGCGGGTGCCAGCTTCGGCCTGTGGGAAATCAGCATCATCTGGGGGATCGGCGTGAGCATGGCGATTTACCTCACGGCCGGGGTTTCCGGTGCGCATCTGAACCCTGCGGTCAGCATTGCGCTGTGCCTGTTCGCCGACTTTGAAAAGCGCAAACTGCCCTTCTACATCTTCGCCCAGGTCGCGGGCGCCTTCTGCGCCGCCCTGTTGGTGTACACGCTGTACAGCAACCTGTTCTTCGATTTCGAACAAAGCCACCAGATGGTACGCGGCAGCCAGGCCAGCCTGGAGTTGGCCTCGGTGTTCTCCACCTACCCGCACCCGGCGCTGTCTACGGCCCAGGCGTTCCTGGTGGAAGTCATCATCACGGCCATCCTGATGGGCGTCATCATGGCCCTCACCGACGACAACAACGGCTTGCCACGCGGGGCCATGGCGCCTTTGCTGATTGGCCTGCTGATCGCCGTGATCGGCAGCGCCATGGGCCCGCTGACCGGCTTCGCGATGAATCCGGCGCGAGATTTCGGGCCTAAACTGATGACGTTTTTCACCGGTTGGGGCGACATTGCCTTCACCGGCGGGCGCGATATTCCGTACTTCCTGATTCCAATTTTTGCGCCGATCATCGGTGCCTGCCTCGGTGCTGGCGTTTATCGCGGGATGATTGCCCGCCATCTGCCCAGTGCCGCACCTGTTGTGATGGAGGCCGAACCCGCCGCTGACGGCAAGGTTCGCGCCTCCTGACACCGATGGCCGGGCCGCGCTGCCAACGTAGCGGCCCGCACCATCCGAATTGAACTCCTATTTATTCCAAGGCAATCGACATGACCGACATTGAGAATAAGAACTACATCATTGCCCTTGACCAGGGCACGACCAGTTCGCGGGCGATCATCTTCGATCGTGACGCCAACGTGGTGTGCACCGCCCAACGCGAATTCGTCCAGCACTACCCGCAGGCTGGCTGGGTCGAGCACGACCCGATGGAAATCTTCGCCACCCAGAGCGCGGTGATGGTCGAGGCCCTGGCCCAGGCCGGCCTGCACCATGACCAGGTCGCCGCCATCGGCATCACCAACCAGCGCGAAACCACCGTGGTCTGGGACAAAAACACCGGCCGGCCGATCTACAACGCCATCGTCTGGCAGTGCCGGCGCAGCACCGAGATCTGCCAGCAGCTCAAGCGCGACGGCCACGAACAATACATCAGCGACACCACGGGCCTGGTCACCGACCCGTACTTCTCCGGCACCAAACTCAAGTGGATCCTGGACAACGTCGAAGGCAGCCGCGAACGGGCACGCAACGGCGAGCTGCTGTTCGGCACCGTCGATAGCTGGCTGATCTGGAAATTCACCGGCGGCAAGACCCACGTCACCGACTACACCAACGCCTCGCGCACCCTACTGTTCAACATCCATACCCTGGAGTGGGACGCCAAGATGCTCGAAATCCTCGACATCCCGCGCCAGATGCTGCCCGAGGTCAAATCCTCCTCCGAGATCTACGGCCGCACCAAAAGCGGCATCGCCATCGGCGGCATCGCCGGCGACCAGCAGGCCGCCCTGTTCGGCCAGATGTGCGTGGAGCCGGGCCAGGCGAAAAACACCTACGGCACCGGTTGCTTCCTGCTGATGAACACCGGCGACAAAGCGGTCAAGTCCAGCCACGGCATGCTCACCACCATCGCCTGCGGCCCGCGCGGCGAAGTGGCCTACGCCCTCGAAGGCGCGGTGTTCAACGGCGGCTCCACCGTGCAATGGCTGCGCGATGAACTGAAGATCATCAACGACGCCCACGACACCGAATACTTCGCCAACAAGGTCAAGGACAGCAACGGCGTGTACCTGGTGCCGGCCTTCACCGGCCTCGGCGCGCCCTACTGGGACCCCTACGCCCGTGGCGCACTGTTCGGCCTGACCCGCGGCGTGCGCGTGGACCACATCATCCGCGCTGCACTGGAGTCCATCGCCTTCCAGACCCGCGACGTGCTCGACGCCATGCAGCAGGATTCCGGCGAGCGCCTCAAGGCCCTGCGCGTGGACGGCGGCGCGGTGGCCAACAACTTCCTCATGCAGTTCCAGTCCGACATCCTCGGCACCCTGGTCGAGCGCCCGCAAATGCGCGAAACCACGGCCCTGGGCGCCGCCTACCTGGCAGGCCTGGCCTGCGGGTTCTGGGGCAGCCTGGACGAGTTGCGCGGCAAAGCGGTGATCGAGCGTGAGTTCGAGCCGCAACTGGACGAAGCGGCCAAGGAGAAGCTCTACGCTGGCTGGAAAAAAGCCGTGAGCCGCACCCGCGACTGGGAACCCCACGAAGGCGCCGAACAGGACGCCTAAAGGCACGCAACTGGCCGGGAGCCAATTCCTGCGGCATCATGGGCAAATTTTGCCCGGCAGCCCCAAGGACGCCCCATGAATCTGCCTCCCCGCCAGCAGCAAATCCTCGAACTGGTCCGCGAACGCGGCTACGTGAGTATCGAGGAAATGGCCCAGTTATTCGTCGTCACCCCGCAGACCATTCGCCGCGACATCAACCAACTCGCCGAAGCCCACCTGCTGCGCCGCTACCACGGCGGCGCGGCCTATGACTCCAGTGTCGAAAACACCGCCTACGCCATGCGCGCCGACCAGATGCGCGACGAGAAACAACGTATCGGCGAAGCCATTGCCGCGCAGATCCCCGACCACGCCTCGCTGTTCATCAACATCGGCACCACCACCGAATCCATCGCCCGGGCACTGCTCAACCACAACCACCTGAAAATCATCACCAACAACCTCAACGTGGCAATGATGCTCAGCGCCAAGGACGACTTCGACGTGCTGCTGACCGGCGGCAACGTGCGCCGCGACGGCGGCGTGGTGGGCCAGGCCAGCGTGGATTTCATCAACCAGTTCAAGGTCGATTTCGCCCTGGTGGGCATCAGCGGCATCGACGAAGACGGCAGCCTGCTGGACTTCGACTACCAGGAAGTGCGGGTGTCCCAGGCGATCATCGCCAATGCCCGGCAAGTGATCCTGGCCGCCGACTCCAGCAAATTCGGGCGCAATGCCATGATTCGCCTGGGCCCCATCAGCCTGGTCGATTGCCTGGTCACCGACCAGCAACCCGTCCCCGCCCTGACCCAACTGCTTAACCAGCACAAGGTGCGGCTGGAAGTGGTGTGACGCTTTAACCGCTGTCACGGCCCGCGTTAAGCCTCTGTGAGCGCGCGCCGGGCCGGGCGGCGCTGCGCTCGCCCGCGACAGAGATCCCCCCGACACCCCACCCCATGTTCATAATTTTTCCTTTCTCCTCCTTCGATGAGTTTTTTCAATCGAAAGCGGCTGGCTGTGGCCGCGTTTATGGGCTACAATTTTCGTAAATGAACATTAATGTTCGATTTCAAATACAAACCGATCATAAAAGATCGCGAGGCCAGCCCATGACCGCTTCTACCTTGCCTGCTTCACCCCTTGCCGAAGTCTATGACGTTGCCGTAATTGGCGGCGGGATCAACGGTGTCGGCATCGCGGCGGATGCAGCGGGTCGCGGCCTGTCGGTGTTCCTTTGCGAAAAGGACGACCTGGCCAGCCACACCTCCTCGGCCAGCAGCAAACTGATCCACGGCGGCCTGCGCTACCTCGAACACTACGAATTCCGCCTGGTGCGCGAAGCCCTGGCCGAGCGCGAAGTGCTGCTGGCCAAAGCGCCACACATCGTCAAGCAGATGCGCTTCGTGCTGCCCCATCGCCCGCACCTGCGCCCGGCGTGGATGATCCGCGCCGGCCTGTTCCTCTACGACAACCTGGGCAAGCGCGAACAACTGGCCGGTTCCAAAAGCCTCAAGTTCGGCGCCGACAGCCCACTTAAAAGCACCATCACCAAAGGCTTCGAGTATTCCGACTGCTGGGTCGACGACGCACGCCTGGTGGTGCTCAACGCCATGGCCGCCCGCGAGAAAGGCGCCCATGTGCACACCCAGACCCGTTGCGTCAGCGCCCGGCGCAGCAAGGGCCTGTGGCACCTGCACCTGGAGCGCGCCGATGGCAGCCTGCTATCGATCCGCGCCAAGGCCCTGGTGAATGCAGCCGGCCCTTGGGTGGCCAAATTCATCAAGGATGATTTGAAGCTGGAATCGCCCTACGGCATCCGCCTGATCCAGGGCAGCCACCTGATCGTGCCCAAGCTGTACGAAGGCGAGCACGCGCACATTCTGCAAAACGAAGACCAGCGCATCGTCTTCACCATCCCCTACCTCAACCAGTTCACCCTGATTGGCACCACCGACCGTGAATACACGGGCGATCCAGCAAAAGTGGCGATCACCGAAGGCGAAACCGACTACCTGCTGAACGTGGTCAATGCCCACTTCAAGAAGCAATTGAGCCGCGACGATATCCGCCACAGCTATTCCGGCGTGCGCCCACTGTGCAACGACGAATCGGACAACCCGTCCGCCGTGACCCGCGACTACACCCTGGCACTGTCCGGCGCTGCGGACGAAGCCCCCCTGCTGTCGGTATTCGGCGGCAAGCTGACCACCTACCGTAAATTGGCCGAGTCGGCTTTGGCCCAGTTGGCGCCGTTCTTCAAGGACATCCGCCCGAGCTGGACCGCCACCGCCACCCTGCCCGGCGGCGAAGACATGAGCACCCCGCAGGCCCTGGCCGCGCTGATCCGCGACCAGTTCGACTGGCTGCCCACTGACCTCGCCCGACGCTGGGCCAGCACCTACGGCAGCCGCACCTGGCGCCTGCTCGAAGGCGTGCAGCAACTGAGCGACCTGGGCGAACACCTGGGCGGCGGGCTCTACACCCGTGAAGTCGATTACCTGTGCAGCGAAGAATGGGCCACCAGCGCCCACGACATCCTGTGGCGGCGCAGCAAGCTGGGCCTGTTCACCAGTGCCGAGGAACAACAGAAACTGGCGGACTACCTGAGCAAGGTCGAACAGCACCGCAGCAAGATCGAAGCGGCCTGAGGCCCGGCCCGCGTCGGCAAAAGCCCCCTGACCTTGTGGTCCGGGGGCTTTTTTGTGAACAACGGCTCGCCTCGGGTGGCAGCGAACCTGCTGGCCATGACGGTATTTCTGCGGGCAGAGGTGTGTCGGTCGTACCAGCCCTATCGCCGGCAGGCTGCCACAGGCGAAACCCGTTCGGCTTTCCGAACGCATCACTATGCCTGATTCGGTTAACCGGATAGTTCATCTGAACCATCGGCCCTGCACGCACTCCACTGCCTTGAGAATCGCGGTTTTGACCTAAATCAGCGGGTCTGGCACGACTCATGCTCTACACTCCTGCACGAATGTCCGTAGTGCCATCACTCTTAACGGCCACCGCGGTGTTCGCAGTACATATAAAGGGCCGGTGTACCGGCTCCATAAAAAAAACAATGTCGAGGAAAATTTGATGCGTATCGTTCCCCATCTTCTGGGCGCAGCCATCGCTGCCGCACTGATTAGCACTCCAGTTTTCGCTGCCGAACTCACCGGCACACTGAAGAAGATCAAAGAGTCCGGCACCATCACCCTCGGGCACCGTGACGCTTCCATCCCGTTTTCCTACATCGCGGATGCTTCCGGCAAACCGGTTGGCTACTCCCACGACATCCAACTGGCCATCGTCGAAGCCATCAAGAAAGACCTGGACATCCCGGACCTGAAGGTCAAGTACAACCTGGTCACTTCGCAAACCCGTATCCCGCTGGTGCAGAACGGCACCGTGGACGTGGAATGCGGCTCCACCACCAACAACGTCGAGCGCCAGCAGCAGGTTGATTTCTCGGTAGGCATTTTCGAGATCGGTACGCGCCTGCTGTCCAAAAAGGACTCGACCTATAAGGACTTCCCTGACCTCAAGGGCAAGAACGTCGTGACCACCGCCGGCACCACGTCCGAGCGCATCCTCAAGGCGATGAACGCCGACAAGCAGATGGGCATGAACGTCATTTCCGCCAAAGACCACGGCGAATCCTTCCAGATGCTCGAAAGCGGCCGCGCAGTGGCCTTCATGATGGACGACGCCCTGCTCGCCGGCGAAATGGCCAAGGCCAAGAAGCCTGGCGACTGGGCCGTGACCGGCACCGCGCAGTCCTACGAAATCTACGGCTGCATGGTGCGCAAGGGCGATGCCCCGTTCAAGAAAGCCGTGGACGACGCCATCGTCGCGACCTACAAGTCTGGCGAAATCAACAAGATCTACGACAAGTGGTTCCAAGCGCCGATCCCACCTAAGGGCCTGAACCTGAACTTCCCAATGAGCGACGAGCTCAAGGCGCTGATCGCCACGCCAACCGATAAAGCGGCTGACGATAAATCTGACGCAAAAAAATCCTGATTCCTGACTAACCTTACATCCCGAGGGGGCTAACGCTCCCCCGGGTGTCCGCTACTACCTGCTGGTATTTTTTGGAACACTCGACCCGGTGGTTTTCGAGCCGATCGTGTGTGTCTGGCGCTTTGCGTCAGGCGGGAAAGGATTTTCCCCAAGCGGGTGCTTGTACATCGATCGAACTGAGGGGAGACCCTGATGAATTACAACTGGGATTGGGGCGTGTTCTTCAAGTCCACCGGCGTGGGCAGCGAGACGTATCTCGACTGGTTCATCTCCGGGCTGGGCTGGACCATCGCCATCGCCATCGTGGCCTGGATCGTTGCCCTGACATTGGGCTCTATCCTGGGCGTCATGCGCACCGTGCCGAACCGGCTGGTGTCGGGTATCGCCACCTGCTACGTGGAACTGTTTCGTAACGTGCCGCTGCTGGTGCAGCTGTTTATCTGGTACTTCCTGGTGCCCGACCTGCTGCCGCAAGACTTGCAGGACTGGTACAAGCAAGACCTCAACCCGACCACTTCGGCCTACCTGAGCGTGGTCGTGTGCCTGGGCCTGTTCACCGCCGCCCGGGTGTGCGAGCAAGTGCGCACCGGTATCCAGGCGTTGCCCCGAGGCCAGGAAGCGGCCGCCCGCGCCATGGGCTTCAAGCTGCCGCAGATCTACTGGAACGTGCTGCTGCCCCAGGCCTACCGGATCATCATTCCGCCGCTCACCTCGGAATTCCTCAACGTCTTCAAGAACTCCTCCGTGGCCTCGCTGATCGGCCTGATGGAGTTGCTGGCGCAAACCAAACAGACCGCCGAGTTCTCCGCCAACCTGTTTGAAGCCTTCACCCTGGCGACCCTGATCTACTTCACCCTGAACATGAGCCTCATGCTGTTGATGCGCCTGGTCGAGAAGAAAGTCGCGGTGCCCGGCCTGATCTCCGTGGGGGGTAAATAATGGACTTCGATTTCAGCGGCATCATCCCCGCCCTGCCCGGCCTGTGGAACGGCATGGTAATGACCCTGCAACTGATGGCCCTGGGCGTCGTCGGCGGGATCATCCTCGGCACGATCCTGGCGCTGATGCGCCTGTCGTCCAGCAAGCTGCTGTCGCGCCTGGCCGGCGCCTATGTGAACTACTTCCGCTCGATCCCGCTGCTGCTGGTCATCACCTGGTTCTACCTGGCGGTGCCGTTCGTGCTGCGCTGGATCACCGGCGAAGACACGCCGATCGGCGCGTTCACCTCCTGCATCGTGGCGTTCATGATGTTTGAGGCCGCGTACTTCTGCGAAATCGTGCGGGCCGGCGTGCAGTCCATCCCCAAGGGCCAGATGGGCGCCGCCCAGGCACTGGGCATGAGCTACGGCCAAACCATGCGCCTGATTATCCTGCCCCAGGCGTTTCGCAAGATGACCCCGCTGCTGCTGCAACAGAGCATCATCCTGTTCCAGGACACCTCGCTGGTCTACACCGTGGGCCTGGTGGACTTCCTCAATGCTTCGCGGGCCAACGGCGATATCATCGGGCGCTCCAATGAGTTCCTGATCTTTGCCGGTGTCGTGTATTTCATCATCAGCTTTGCCGCCTCGCTGCTGGTCAAGCGTCTGCAAAAAAGGTTCGCCGTATGATCTCAATCAAGAACATCAACAAGTGGTATGGGGACTTCCAGGTGCTGACCGATTGCAGCACCGAGGTCAAGAAGGGTGAAGTGGTGGTGGTCTGCGGCCCGTCGGGCTCGGGCAAGTCCACCCTCATCAAGTGCGTGAACGCCCTGGAACCCTTCCAGAAAGGCGACATCACCGTGGACGGCACTTCCATCGCCGACCCCAAGACCAACCTGCCCAAACTGCGTTCGCGGGTGGGCATGGTGTTCCAGCACTTCGAGCTGTTCCCGCACCTGACCATCACCGAAAACCTGACTATTGCGCAGATCAAGGTACTGGGCCGCAGCAAGGAAGAAGCCACCAAGAAGGGCCTGCAACTGCTTGAGCGTGTCGGCCTCTCGGCCCACGCCCACAAGCACCCCGGCCAGCTCTCCGGCGGCCAGCAGCAACGGGTGGCGATTGCCCGCGCCCTGGCCATGGACCCGATCGTCATGCTGTTCGACGAACCGACCTCGGCCCTGGACCCGGAAATGGTCAACGAAGTGCTGGACGTGATGGTGCAACTGGCTCAGGAAGGCATGACCATGATGTGCGTGACCCACGAAATGGGCTTCGCGCGCAAAGTCGCCAACCGCGTGATCTTCATGGACCAGGGCCAGATCATCGAAGACTGCCCGAAAGAGGAGTTCTTCGGCGATATCAGCGCCCGCTCCGAACGTGCCCAGCACTTCCTTGAGAAAATCCTGCAGCACTAAGCAGCCCATGCTTGCTCGCTCCTTCTGTGGGAGCGAGCCCGCTCGCGATGACCATGGCAAGGAACAGGTTGGCTGTGCGTCCGTCATCGCGAGCCGGCTCGCTCCCACCGGGTGCTCCAGCAAGCAGGTGGTTGCCACAAGGCATCTGTGATGAAATGCGACCCCACCCTTTATCGCGCCGCACCGCCATCACTTGCCGTGAAACCCCGCCTGATTCGCCACCTGTTCCTGCCGCCCCTGGTCATCCTGCTGATGATCGGCCTGGGTTTTGCGGGCTATCGGGTCAGCGAGCACTTTGCCGTACGCGCCCTCGCCGAGAGCGGTGAGCGGCAACTGGAGCTCAACGCCCGCGCGGTGGAGAGTGAAATCAGCAAATACACCTACCTGCCCAGCCTGCTGGAGCTCGAATCCAGCGTCTCCACCCTGCTGGCCGACCCCAGCCCCGAACACCGCGAGACCGTCAACACCTACCTCGAAGGCCTGAACCGGCGCAGCCGCAGCCGCGCGATCTACATCATGGACACCACGGGCAGGGTGATGGCCACCAGCAACTGGCGCGACTTCGACAGTTACCTGGGTGAAGACCTGTCTTTTCGCGCCTACTTCCAGAACGCCGTGCGCGGCCAGCCCGGGCGTTTCTACGGCATCGGCAGCACCAGCGGCGAGCCCGGCTACTACCTGGCCCATGGCCTGGAAGAACAAGGCAAGATCATCGGCGTGGCCGTGGTCAAGGTGCGCCTGGAAACCATGGAAGAACGCTGGCAGCGGGCGCGCCTGGAGGCCTTCGTCAGTGACGAGAATGGCATCATCATCCTCTCCAGCGACCCGGCGCGGCGGCTCAAGGCCGTGCGCCCACTGAGCGAAGACACCAAAGAACGCCTGGCCCGCAGCCTGCAGTACTACTGGTTTCCGCTCAACGAGCTGCAACCCTTGGCCCGCGAACGCCTGGCCGAAGGCGTGGAGAAGCTCACCTTCCCCGCCAACACGGAGCTGGAGGCCGAGGACACGCAAGTCAGCTACCTGTCCCAGACCCGGCCCCTGAGCGACACCCCGTGGAACTTCACCCTGCTCACGCCCCTGCAGGACCTGCAACGCCAAGCCGTCAACCAGGGCATCCTGGTGGCCGTGGCCTTCGCCCTGGTGGCGTTTTTCCTGATTGCCTGGAACGAGCGACGCAAGGTCATCGCCACGCGCCTGGCCGCCCGCGAGGCCTTGCAGGAAGCCAACAACCAGTTGGAACGGCGCATCGCCGAGCGCACCGACAACCTGCGCGCCAGCAACGAACGGCTCAAGGCGCAGATCCGCGAACGGCGCCTGGCCGAAGAAACCCTGCGCCGCGCCCAGGACGAACTGGTCCAGGCTGGCAAACTGGCGGCCATCGGCCAGATGTCCACCAGCATCGCCCACGAGCTCAACCAACCCCTGGCGGCATTGCGCACCCTGTCGGGCAACACCGTGCGCTTCCTTGAACGCGGCGCCCTGGACACCGCCAGCGCCAACCTCAAGACCATCAACGAATTGATCGACCGCATGGGCCGCATCACCGCCAGCCTGCGCGCCTTCGCCCGGCGCGGCGACGACCAGGGCCAGGCGAGCCTGGGCAAAGCCGTGGACGCCGCCCTGCAACTGCTCGGCACCCGTATCGAAACCCTGCCGCTGCAGGTGCACCGCCACTTCGACGACGTGCAAGTGCGCATCGACCAGACGCGCCTGGAGCAGATCCTGGTCAACCTGATCGGCAACGCCCTCGACGCCATGCAGGCCCAGCCGCTGCCACAGCTGTGGCTCGAAGGCGAGGCCAGCCCCGGCAAGTACCGCTTGCGGGTACGCGACAACGGCCACGGCATCGACGCCGAGGCCCGCAAGCATTTGTTCGAACCCTTTTTCACCACCAAACCCGGCGAACAAGGCCTGGGCCTGGGCCTGACGCTCTCGGCCAGCCTGGCCGCAGCCACCGGCGGGCAGCTGGGGGTCGAACACCCGGCCAGCGGCGGTACGGCATTCGTGCTCAGCCTGCCTGCGATCGGCCCCACTCAGAACGAGCCGTCATGAACCAAGTGAACGCTGTGAACAACGACCTCATCGTGCTGATCGTCGAAGACGACCCCCATGTCCTGCTCGGCTGCCAGCAAGCCCTGAGCCTGGAAGACATCCCCTGCGAAGGCGTGGGCAGCGCCGAAGAAGCCCTGGCGCGCATCGGCGACAACTTCGCCGGCATCGTCATCAGCGACATCCGCCTGCCGGGCATCGATGGCCTGGAACTGCTGACCCGCCTCAAGGCCCGCGACAAGAGCCTGCCGGTGGTGCTGATTACCGGCCACGGGGATATCTCCATGGCCGTGGGCGCGATGCAAAAAGGCGCCTACGACTTCATGGAGAAACCCTTCTCCCCCGAACGTCTGGTGGACGTTGCCCGCCGCGCCCTCGAGCAGCGCAGCCTGGCCCGCGAGGTCTGGGCGCTGCGCCGGCAACTGGCCGAACGCGACTCCCTGGAAGGGCGGATCATCGGCCGCTCGCCGGCCATGCAGCACTTGCGCGAACTGATCGCCAACGTCGCCGATACCTCGGCCAACGTGCTGATCGAAGGCGAAACCGGCACCGGCAAAGAGCTGGTGGCGCGCTGCCTGCACGACTTCAGCCGCCGCCAATCCCAGCAGTTCGTCGCCCTCAACTGCGGGGGCCTGCCGGAAAACCTGTTCGAGAGCGAAATCTTCGGCCACGAGGCCAACGCCTTCACCGGCGCGGGCAAGCGGCGCATCGGCAAAATCGAACACGCCCACGGCGGCACGCTGTTCCTCGATGAAGTGGAAAGCATGCCCCTGCCCCTGCAAATCAAGCTGCTGCGGGTGTTGCAGGAACGCACCCTGGAACGCCTGGGCTCGAACCTGAGCGTAGCGGTCGATTGCCGGGTGATCGCCGCCACCAAGTCGGACCTCGATGAACTGGGCCGCGCCGGGCAGTTTCGCAGCGACCTGTACTACCGCCTCAACGTGGTGACCCTGGAACTGCCGCCCCTGCGCGAGCGGCGCGAAGACATCCTGCAACTGTTCGAGCACTTCTTGCAGCAGTCGTCCCTGCGCTTTGACCGCACCGCGCCGGAGCTGGACAACCAGACCCTGTCGAGCCTGATGAGCCACGATTGGCCGGGCAACGTGCGCGAATTGCGCAACGTCGCCGAACGCTTCGCCCTGGGCCTGCCGGCTTTCAAAAAATCCGGCACCCCCAGCGACAGCCAGGGCATGGGGTTTTCCGAAGCGGTGGAAGCGTTCGAGCGCACCTTGCTCAACGACGCCCTGCAACGCAGCGGCGGCAACCTCACCCAGGCCAGCCTGGAACTGGGCATGGCCAAGACCACGCTCTTTGACAAGGTCAAGAAGTACGGCCTCAACCACTAAGCGAGAACCCTGTGGATTTATTGCTCAAGGCAGCCCTGGGCGCGGCGGTGGTGGTGATCCTCGCCGCCCTGGCCAAGACCAAGAACTACTACATCGCCGGCCTGGTGCCGCTGTTTCCCACCTTCGCCCTGATCGCCCACTATATCGTCGGCAAGGGCCGCTCCCTGGACGACCTAAAGACCACCATCGTGTTCGGCATGTGGTCGATCATCCCGTACTTCATCTACCTGGCGACCTTGTACCTGATGGTCGATCGCCTGCGCCTGGAAGCCTCCCTGGCCGTCGCCGCCGTTGCCTGGCTGATGGCCGCCACCGTGCTGGTCAGCGTCTGGGTGCGCCTGCACGCCTGACCCCCCGTAGCCAGCGGGCTCGCCCGCGCTGGGGTGCGCCGCAGCCCTAAACCCGGGCCAGCCCGGTTGCTACAACAACAGCGACGGTGGGGTTTCGAGGCCGGCCCAGTGGCCGGTGTCCTGGCGATGGCGTTTCAGGTAGGGCAGCACCGCCGCCAGTAGCGGCGCCTTGAAGGCCTCCTGGAAACGGTGGGCCAACCCCGGGATCAGCGCCAACTGGCTGCCGCGTATGTGCGCGGCCAGGTGTACGCCGTGCATCACCGGCAGCAACGGGTCGGCGGTGCCGTGGACCACCAGGGTCGGCACCCGCAGTTGGTTGAGCAGCGCCACCCGGCTCGGTTCGGCGAGGATGGCCATGATCTGGCGCTCCACGCCCTGGGGGTTGAACGCCCGGTCGTAGGATTGCGCCGCTTGTTGCAGCAACTCGGCGCGCTCGTCCGCCACTTGCGGGCTGCCCAGGGCGGCGAGCAAGTCGGCCTGTTGCTCCAACGCCACCGCGCGGTTCGGCGCACTGCGCCGCGACAGCAATTGCACCAGCGCCGCCGTGGGCGCCGGCAGGCCTTCGGCGCCGGAGCTGGACATGATGAGCGTCAGGCTCTCGACCCGTTGCGGCGCCAGTGCGGCCATGTGTTGGGCCACCATGCCGCCCATGCTCACCCCCAGCACGTGAAACTGGCGCACCTGCAACGCGTCCATCAGCCCCAGGCCATCGGCTGCCATCTCGCTCAGCGAATAAGGCGCCGCCACCGGCAGGCCGAGTTTGTAGCGCAAGGCCTCGAAGGTCAGGTTGGCGCTGGCCGGCGCCTGGCGCCAAGTGCTCAGGCCGACATCACGGTTGTCATAGCGGATCACCCGAAAGCCCTGGCGGCACAGTGCAACTACCACCTCGTCGGGCCAGTGGATCAACTGCCCGCCCAGGCCCATCACCAGCAGCAGGGCCGGGTCCGAGTCACGTCCGATACTTTGGTAGGCCAGGCTGACCTGGGGCAGATCGACCCGTTGGGTCGCCACCGCGACATCGCAACGCGAGGCCGCAAAAGAAGGCAGGCCGAACAACAGTGCGGCCAGCAAAAACAATACACGCATGAAAAACACCGAAACGCAGAACCCCAGTAGAACGCGAGTCTGATGATGTTTTTGCCAGCGCGCTGCCACAGTTGCGTGACAGTTTGATGAAGATTGCTTCAGTGGTCGTACGCCACCGCGAGCAGGCTCGCTCCCACAAGCCTTCGGTGGGAGCGAGCCCGCTGGCGATGACGCCCGTCGCAACAATGAACCCCTTAAGCCAACTGGTTACGCAACTGCCGCGCCGCCGCCACCATGTTCACCAGAGCCGCTTCGGTTTCGGGCCAGGCGCGGGTTTTCAGGCCGCAGTCGGGGTTCACCCACAGGCGCTCGGCGGGGATGCGTTTGACTGCCTTGGCCATCAATTTGACCATCTCGGCGGTGTCTGGCACCCGTGGCGAGTGGATATCGTAGACGCCCGGGCCGATGTCGTTGGGGTACTCGAACTGCTCGAAGGCCTCCAGCAGCTCCATGTCCGAACGGGAGGTTTCGATGGTAATCACGTCGGCGTCCATGGCGGCGATGGCTTCGATCACGTCGTTGAACTCGCTGTAGCACATGTGGGTGTGGATCTGGGTTTCATCGGCCACCCCCGAGGCGCTGAGGCGGAACGCTTGCACCGCCCAGTCCAGGTACTCCTGCCATTGCGCCCGGCGCAGCGGCAAGCCTTCGCGGAACGCGGCTTCGTCGATCTGCACGATCTTGATCCCGGCCTTCTCCAGGTCCGTCACTTCGTCGCGCAGGGCCAGGGCCAGTTGCTGCGCCTGCACCTGGCGCGACACGTCTTCGCGGGGGAACGACCACATCAGCATGGTCACGGGGCCAGTGAGCATGCCCTTCATCACCTTGTCGGTGAGGCTCTGGGCGTAGGTGATCCAGTCCACGGTCATGGCTTTGGGCCGGCTCAGGTCGCCGTAGATCACCGCCGGTTTGACGCAGCGCGAACCGTAGCTCTGCACCCAGCCGAAGCGAGTGAACAGGTAGCCGTCCAGTTGCTCGGCGAAGTATTCGACCATGTCGTTGCGCTCGGCCTCGCCGTGCACCAGCACGTCCAGGCCCAGGCGTTCCTGCACTTGCACGGCGTGGCGGATTTCGCTGTGCATGGCGTCGGTGTAGTCGTTGGCCGACAACTTGCCTTGCTTATAGGCCTGGCGCGCCAGGCGAATCCCTGCGGTCTGTGGGAAAGAGCCAATGGTGGTGGTCGGGAACACCGGCAATTGCAAACGGGCGCGCTGCAAGGCGATGCGCTGGGCGAACGGCGCGTGGCGCTGGCTATCGGCAGGCTTGATCGCAGCGATCCGCGCCTGCACCTGGGCCTTATGGATGCGCGGCGACTGCGCACGGCTGGCGGCCACGGCGCGGCTGTCAGCCAGGGCGGCTTGCACCTTAGGCGCCTGCGGGTCGTTGAGGGCGTCGCGCAGCACCGAGATTTCCCCGCACTTTTGCACGGCGAAGGCCAGCCAGCTCTTGAGTTCCGGGTCGAGCTTGTCTTCGCGCTCCACGTCCACCGGGCTGTGCAGCAGCGAGCAGGACCCAGCGACCCAGAGGTTGTCGCCAAAGCGCTCCTGGGCGAATTGAAGTTGTGCCAGTGCCGCTTCCAACTCGCAGCGCCACACGTTGCGCCCGTTGACCAGGCCCACCGACAGCACCTTGTAGGTGGGCAAGCGGTCGAGTACGGCGGTCAGTTGTTCCGGGGCGCGCACGGTGTCGATGTGCAAGCCGTCCACCGGCAGGCCTACGGCCAGCCCGAGGTTGTCTTGCAGGCCGCTGAAGTAGGTGGCCACGAGTTTTTTCAGGGGCGAGTACTGAAGGATGTGGTAGGCGCGCTCGAAGGCGCTTTTCCAGGCCTGGGGCAGGTCCAGGGTGAGGATGGGTTCGTCGATCTGCACCCATTCCACGCCTTGGGCGGCGAGGCGGCCGAGGATTTCGTTATAGACCGGCAGCAGACGCTCCAGCAGTTCCAACTTGTCGAACTCGTTGCCCTTGGCCTTGCCCAGCCACAGGTAGGTCAGCGGGCCGATAATCACCGGTTTGACCTTGTGGCCCAGGGCGTGGGCTTCGGCCACTTCGTCAAACAGCTGTTCCCAGCTCAGTTGGAAGGTCTGCTCGGCGCTGAACTCCGGGACCAGGTAGTGGTAGTTGGTGTCGAACCACTTGGTCAGCTCCTGGGCGTACTGGGCCTGGCCGTGCTCACCGCCGCAGCAGGTGGCGGTGGCACCACGGGCCATGGCGAACAGGGTGTCCAGGGTCGGTAGGCCGCGTTCATTCAGGGCACTGGCGAAACGCTCGGGGATCACCCCCAAAGCCAGGGAATGGCCCAGCACCTGGTCGTACCAGGCAAAGTCGCCCACCGGCAGCAGGTCGATGCCGGCGTCTTTTTGCAGTTGCCAGTGCTTGGCCCGCAGGTCACGGCCCACGGCTTGCAATGCGGCCTGGGTCAGGTCGCCCTTCCAGTAGGCCTCCAGAGCCTTTTTCAATTCGCGGTCGGCGCCGATACGTGGAAAACCGAGGTTGTGGGCTAGTGCCATGACGATGTCGCTCCCTATAAAAGATGGCGCCATTGTCGACACCCAACCCAACATGAGACAAACTCAATGTATTCGTGTTGAACACAAGTTTTACTCATGGAGACTGCGGTGCTCGAAATCCGTCACTTGAAAACCCTGCATGCCCTGCGCGAAGCCGACAGCCTGGTGGAAGCCGCCGAACGCCTGCATTTGACCCAATCGGCGTTGTCCCACCAGTTCAAGGAACTGGAAGAGCGCCTGGGCATGGCGCTGTTCGTGCGCAAGACCAAACCGGTGCGTTTCACCAGCGCCGGGTTGCGCCTGTTGCAACTGGCCGATGCCACCCTGCCGCTGCTGCGCGGCGCCGAGCGCGACATCGCACGCCTGGCCGGGGGCACCGCCGGGCGCCTGCACATGGCCATCGAGTGCCACAGTTGCTTCCAGTGGCTGATGCCCACCATCGACCAGTTCCGCGACGCCTGGCCGGAAGTGGAACTGGACCTGGCCTCGGGTTTCTCCTTCGCCCCGCTGCCGGCCCTGGCCCGTGGCGACCTCGACCTGGTGGTGACCTCCGACCCGGTAGAGCTGGCGGGCATCACCTATGTGCCGCTGTTCACCTACGAAGCCATGCTCGCGGTGGCCAACCAGCATGCGCTGGCGAACAAGGCCTACATCGTGCCCGAAGACCTTCTGCGCGAAACCCTGATTACCTACCCGGTGGAACGCGATCGCCTGGACATCTTCACCCGTTTCCTGGAGCCGGCCGACATCGAACCGGCGCAGGTGCGCACCTCTGAACTGACGGTGATGATGATGCAACTGGTGGCCAGCGGGCGGGGCGTGTGCGGCATGCCCCACTGGGCGCTGCATGAATACAGCTCGCGCGGCTACGTGAAGGCCAAGCGCCTGGGGGAAAAAGGCCTGTTCGCCACGCTCTACGCCGGCATCCGCGCCGACATGCTCGACGCGCCGTACATGCGCGATTTTTTGCTCACCGCCAAAGACACCTCGTTCTCCACCCTCGATGGGGTGAGCGCGGTACGTTGAGCCACCGGCCCCGCGAGCTCATGTGGGAGCAGGCTTTTTGTGGGAGCGGGCTCTGCCCGCGATGAGGCCCGCTCAGCCTCTGTACCTCTAGGGGCTGGCATGCCGCCATCGCGGGCAAAGCCCGCTTCCACAGAAAGCGGGGTAATAGACGGGGGTCAAGCCCGCCGCTGTTCCAGCATCAAACGCACCGCCAAGGCTGCCAGCACAAAACCCATGACGTAGCGCTGCACCGCCAGCCACAGCGGGTTGTGCACGAACCACGCGCTGATCCCGGCGGCGAACACCGCGATCAGCAAGTTGACGAAGAAGCTCACGCTGATTTGGGTCATGCCCAGGATCAGGCTCTGGGTGAACACCGAACCGTGCTCGGGGTTGATGAACTGCGGGAAGATCGACAGGTAGAACATGGCGATCTTGGGGTTCAGGGCGCTGGTGAGAAAGCCCATCAGGATCAACTTCCTCGATGAATCGGCCGGCAATTGCTGGGCCTCGAAGGGCGAGCGCGCCCCCGGTTTCAGGGCCTGCCAGGCCAGCCACAGCAAGTACAACGCGCCCGCCCACTTGAGCACTTCATAGGCCATCGGCACCGCCATGAACACTGCGGTCAAACCCGCCGCCGCCGCGAACAGGTGCACGAAAAACCCGGCCACCACGCCCACCAGCGAGGTGATGCCGGCCTTGCGGCCCTGGCAGATCGAACGGGAAATCAGATAAATCATGTTGGGCCCCGGCGTCAGCACCATCAACAGCGCGGCGGCGGCGAATACAAGCAGGTCGGGAATAGGAATCATGGAGCAGTCCTTGTACGAAAAAGGTCAGGCAGTGGTGAGCAAGGTGTCGCGGTAAAACGGCAGGATCAGGTCGCGGGTCAGGGGGGCGAGCGTCAGGTTGCCCTCGGTGAGTGGGTCGATCCACTGCACTTCTTCAATCTCCGCCGCCGGCTGCACCGGGGCGTCGATGTGCAGTTGGAACAGTTCGGCCTGCACCTCAAAGCCCGGCTCATTGGCCGCCGGGGCCGAGAATACGCCCAAATACCGGGCCTGGGCCGGGTCGATCCGCAGGCCCAGTTCCTCCAACAGCTCGCGGGCCAGGGCCTGCAACGGCTGCTCGCCAGGGTCGATCTTGCCCCCCGGCTGCATAAAGGCCTGGGTGCCGCGCTTGCGCACCAGCAGGGTGTGACCATTGGGCCCTAGCAACAGGGCGGCGGCGATACGGATGATGGCAGGCATGGCGACTCTTGGGCTTGGGCGGCAAAGCCGCAAATATCCCACGGCCTCGCAGGATTTGCAGCTACCCAGTGGCAAATTGAACGCACCTGCCAGCGAAGGCCCACGACCCCGGCTATGCTCTTGCTGCCCCGCGCATAAACGCCATGCCCGGCCCATTGCAGTTATCAGGAGGGGAGGCCCTATGAGTCCGAGGCGCATCAGGTTTGCAGTACTTAGGCCCTCCCGATGAAAACAGCCCCCGCGCTGACCAACCGGCGCATCCTGATAATCGATGACACGCCTTCGATACATCAGGACTATCGCGACATCCTCGCCCCGCCCGCCCCCGCCCCAGGCACGCTGGGGCCGCGCCCCTATTTCGAGCTCGATTCGGCCTACCAGGGCGAAGAAGCCCTGGAACTGGTGACCCGCGCCGTGGCCGAGGGCCGGCCTTATGCCATGGTGTTCACCGACATGCAGATGCCGCCGGGTTGGGATGGCCTGGAGACCATCGAACGGCTGTGGCAGGTTGACCCGCACCTGCAAATCGCCCTGTGCACGGCCTATTCGGACTACACCTGGGAAGCCATGGCCCAGCGCCTGGAGTTCGGCGACCAGTTGCTGGTGCTGAAAAAGCCTTTCGATAGCCTGGAAATCCGCCAGATGGCCAACGCCCTGACGTGGAAATGGCAAATGGCCCAGGACGCGGCGAGCAAAATGCTCAGCCTGGAGCGCACCATCGAGGAGCGGGTGCATGAGCTGCTCAAGGTCTCCCACCTACTGCAATACGACGTGCTCACCGAGTTGCCCAACAGTACGCTGCTGGGCGATCGCCTGACCCAATCCCTGGCCCTGTCGCGGCGCCACGATAAACAACTGGCGGTGATGTTCCTTGGCCTGGACCGTTTCAAACGCATCAACAACGCCTTGGGCCACCCCATCGGCGACGAAATGCTCAAGCGCGTGGGCAAGCAACTGGTGGCCACGGTGCGGGCCTCCGACTCGGTGTTCCGCTACGGCTCTGACGAATTCGTGGTGATCCTCGCCGACATCCACCATCCCCAGCAGACCAAGCGCATCGCGCAAAAACTCCTGGCCGCCGTCAGTGCGCCGCAGCACATCGCCGCCCACGACCTGAGCGTGACCGCGAGCCTGGGCATCAGCATTTATCCCGATGACGGCTTCGACGCCCTGGCGCTGATAAAGAAAGCCGAAACCGCCATGCGCAACGTCAAGGAGTCCACGCCCAACGATTTCGGCTTTTTCATCGAAGCCATGAACCAGCAGGCCCGCGAGCAGCAAGGCATCGAAAGCGGTATTCGCCTGGCCCTGGCCCGGGGCGAATTCGTGCTGCATTACCAGCCCAAGCTGAACCTGCAATCGGGGCGGATTGTCGGCGCCGAGGCGTTGATCCGCTGGTTCAAACCCGACCACGGCTGGGTCTACCCCTCGGACTTCATCAGCGTCGCCGAAGACAGCGGCTTGATCGTACCCCTGAGTAAATGGGTGCTCTGCGAGGCCTGCCGCCAGGCCTGCGCCTGGCAGGCCCAGGGGTTGGCGCCCATCAGCCTGTCGGTGAACGTTTCGGCCATCGACTTCCGCCAACGCGGTTTCGTTGCCAGCATCGAGCAGATCCTCGCTGAAACGGGCCTGGACCCGACCCTGCTGGAGCTGGAAATCACCGAAGGCGTGCTGATGCAGAACGTCGACACCACCGTCGCCACCCTGCGCGCCATCAAGGACCTGGGTGTACGCCTGGCCATCGACGACTTCGGCACCGGCTATTCGAGCCTGAGCTACTTGCGCCGGTTTCCCATCGACGTGCTGAAAATCGACCAATCCTTCGTGCGCGACCTGAGCACCGACAGCAACGACGCCGCGCTGGTCGGCGCCATCATCAGCCTGGGCCGCAGCCTGAACCTGAACATCATCGCCGAGGGCGTGGAAACCCTGGCCCAACTGGCCTTCCTCAAAGCCCAGCAGTGCGAAGAGGTGCAAGGCTACCTGTTCAGCAAAGCGGTCGACCCGCAGACCTTCGCCCTGCTGCTCAAACACGGCCTGCAAATGCCCGAGGCTTGATGCGCGCCCCCTGTGGGAGCGGGCCCTGCCCGCGATAGCGCCTGCCATGCCATTAGCTGTTTAAGGGCAGCAATGCCGCCATCGCGGGCAAGCCCGCGCCTACACAGGTAAGCTGTGGCGTTGCCGTGGCCTGCGTGGCAGGCCAACACAAGTCGACGTTGATCGACCGAAGCGTCCGAACCCAAGGAAACCGTATGAGCCTGTCCCTCCTGAGCCGCTACGCCTTCTTTGCTGCGTGCGTGCTGTTTACACTCGCCAGCCTGCCCTTTTTGCATCACGACTGGCTGTGGCCCTTCGCCCTGGTCACCGGGCTGTTGAGCCTGTTGGGGTTGTTCGACTTGCTGCAAAGCCCCCACGCGGTGCGGCGCAATTACCCGATTCTGGGCAACATCCGCTATCTGGTCGAAGGCATTCGCCCGGAGATCCGCCAGTACTTGCTCGAATCCGACAGCGATGCCCTGCCCTTCTCCCGCGCGCAGCGCTCCCTGGTGTATTCGCGGGCCAAGAATGAAAGCGCCGACAAGCCGTTCGGCACCCTGATCGACGTCTACCAGTCAGGCTTCGAGTTCATCGGCCACTCCATGCGCCCGGCACCGTTGAGCGACCCGGCCGGGTTTCGCGTGATCGTCGGCGGCCCGCAGTGCACCCAGCCGTACTCGGCGTCGGTGTTCAACATCTCGGCCATGAGTTTCGGCTCCCTGAGCGCCAACGCCATCCGCGCCCTCAACCAGGGCGCCAAGCTCGGCAATTTCGCCCACGACACCGGCGAAGGCAGCATCAGCGCCTATCATCGCGAACATGGCGGCGACCTGACCTGGGAACTGGGCAGCGGCTACTTCGGCTGCCGCACCAGCGATGGCCGTTTCGACCCCGAGCGCTTCGCCGCCCAGGCGCAGACACCGCAAGTGCGCATGATCGAAATCAAGATGAGCCAGGGCGCCAAACCCGGCCACGGCGGCATCCTGCCCAAACACAAAGTCACCCGGGAAATTGCCGAAACCCGCGGCGTGCCCATGGGCGAGGACTGCATCTCGCCCTCGCGCCACAGCGCGTTTTCCACCCCCATCGAGCTGATGCACTTCGTCGCCCAGTTGCGCGAACTGTCGGGCGGCAAGCCGGTGGGCTTCAAGTTCTGCCTGGGCCACCCGTGGGAGTTCATGGGCATCGCCAAGGCCATGCTGGAAACCGGGATCCTGCCAGACTTCATCGTGATCGACGGCAAGGAGGGCGGCACCGGCGCCGCGCCAGTGGAGTTCACCGACCACATCGGCGTGCCGCTGCGCGAAGGCCTGCTGTTCGTGCACAACACCCTGGTGGGCCTGAACCTGCGCGACAAGATCAAGCTCGGCGCCAGCGGCAAGATCGTCAGTGCCTTCGACATCGCCAGCGTGCTGGCCATCGGCGCCGACTGGGCCAACTCGGCGCGCGGTTTTATGTTCGCCATCGGCTGCATCCAGTCGCAAAGCTGCCACACCAACAAGTGCCCCACGGGCGTGGCCACCCAAGACAGCCTGCGCCAGCGCGCCCTGGTGGTGCCGGACAAGGCCCAGCGCGTGTTCAACTTCCACCGCAACACCCTCAAGGCCCTGGCCGAGATGCTCGCCGCCGCCGGCCTGGACCACCCCGCGCAACTGTCGGCCAAGCACCTGGTGCGGCGCATGTCGGCCACCGAAATCAAACTGTTCTCGCAGTTGCACGTGTTCCTCAAACCGGGCGAATTGCTCACCGGCGAGGTCAACGGCGAGTTCTACTCGCGTATGTGGCAAATGGCCCGGGCGGACAGTTTCGAGCCCCACGAAGAAGCGCTAGCCTGACCCTCCCCTAAAAAAACCCCGCCCAACCGGACCACCGAAGGCACGTTGCACAAGGAGTACATCATGCCTTTACTGGATTTCGACGCACTGGCCCGGCACCTACCGGGCCCCTGGGCCTCCACCGTACTGGGCCAGGTCGGCCCTGCGCGCATCAAGGTGCTGCGCATGGACGCACAGGCCTACCCACAGGAAACCCATGACTACAACGAAGGCTTGCTGGTCATCAGCGGCTGCCTGCGCCTGGACATTGGCGGCGCGGTGGTGGAAGTCGGCCCGGGCAACCTGTACCTGGTGCCGGCGGGGCAGGCCCATAGTGTGCTGGCGGGCAGCCATGGGACGTTGGTGATTGTGGATGTTTAGGGCACGACTTACTGCCCCAACTTCATGTTGTAGTGCTCGCTGTGCAAGATGGGCTTCATATAGATGTAACCTTCGGCGCCCACCACGTAGATGTCGTAGAACCTGTGACTCACCACTGGTTTTAGCGAATGCTCCGGCACTTTCTCGCGAAAGGTCTTTTCACTGATCGTTAACACATTAGTTGCCCCCAAACGCGGCATCATTTCCGGCAAAACGATAAAGTTCACATTCAATACATACTTCAAGGCCGGTATCACTTGGGTCGAGCCCTGTGCACCGGCCAGCCAGCCCCGGGTGGAGATATTGACCATATAGAACATCTGAACCTGTTGTAACTTGGTATCGGATAAAAGTCTTTCAGCCAGCCCCTGAGAGACACTGTCGGTGAAAATTTTCTGCACATTCAAGACCCGACCATAGGCGTATGAAAACGACAACATCGCGACGACCGGCACTACTAACAAAAAGCCCAGCGGCGCATAGATGCGAACCAAGGCCTGCCAAGCCAGGTAAAAAATACCCACAAGCAGCGCACCCAACCCCAACATTAGCCTGGCTCCGTCATTAAACTCTTCAAACACCATTGCCAGGCCTGAAACGGAAACAAGCAACACCACCACCGCCACACCACTGGCCGCCATTAACAATAATTTATGAGCACCTGAATTGGCCGAGCGCACAATTCGCACGCCCATTAACCCGCCCCCCACCGCCACCAATAACAATAGCGCCCAACATAACCAGGCGTTCCCGGCGTTATAAAGCATGCCGACCCTGTAGGCGGTCAGCGACAGGTTTTCGCCCATGCGCACAAACCAGTTTGAATCCAGCGCCAGTAGCGCAGTTCTGTCCGCGTTCGTCAGTTGATGCGCGGTCAGGTAGTAAATAAGTACCCCTGCCCCCAGTTGGGCCAACCTGCGGCCCATCAACAACCACACCCGGCTCATGCGCAGGTGTTCGTTGATACAGCGAATCAACTCCACACAACATAACCCTACAAACACATTGATATTCATCTGGTAAAAACTTAGTGCCACTGCCAACAGCCCACTGGGAAAAATGATTCGCCCTAGCAACGTTCGCCCCGAAATCACCATCGCATAGATAACCGCCGCCACGCCCAGCGCCATCGCGGGGCCGTCATATTGATAAGACAGGTTTTGCAAAAAGAACGGGCTGTACCAAAGCGGTATAACGATAAAACAGTGGGCAAGCGTGACGGCTGGAAAATAATGAAAGACCAAACGCCGAAGGGCAAACGCCATGACCAAGGTAGAAGCCAATAAAGGCAAGGGAAATATATTCGGCGCCCCCTCTGTAAACGACAGGCCCTGATAAAGCCATTGGGTGAGGATACGGCCCTGTTCTTTCCAGGCCAACCCAGCCAGCTGAGCTCGCCAACTGTCATCGATATAAAAATAATCCGCGAGTAACAACGGATAAATAAAGGCATAACACGCGACTGTAAAAAATATCAGCACCTCCCGCCCGCTCAGTTCCCGCTCAAGGTAAAAGTATCTATTCATCGATCACCCTCGCGAAACACCACCAAACGGGAAAACAAAAAACCACATACCAAACTCACGCCACTGAAGATCAGCAGCGTCAGCAACCCATGCAGTTCGAAGTAATCTCCCGCCGCACCTACTATTAGGCTCAACAGCCCCATAAAACTGACAAACAATAAGTACCGTCCCACCGAAGTCTGGCTTTCAAACGTATAAAGCGCGTTCACATAAAACGAGAACGACGCGGCAAAACAAAAGGCCGTGAAGTTACTCACCCGTTGGCTCAGGCCAATGCCTGAATGCAGGACGTAGAAGATCTGCCAGTGAATCAGGGTATTGGCCACGCCGATAAAGGCGTAGGCGACGAATCCTTTCCATGTGCTTTTCATCGCGGCTCCGGTCATGGGTGCCTGCGGGCGACAAGCCCAACCTAGAGGCAAGAACTCTGCGCCGTCTACTGTCAGAACTTACAGGGTGGCGGTGTTTTCCGACCGACGGCGCCAAGCGCTGCGGGACGTGCTGCCCTTACATAGTTAACACCTGGCCCTGGGCTGTTTTTGTTGTCATCGACCGTTCAATCAAACAGGGAGATGGCACATGCCAACCGTTGAACCCCTTAATGGCCTTTCGGGCAATCTGCACAACAACAGTACCTGGGCCCAGCAGCAAACCCTTGCCTTCATCCAGAAGGCCGTCGATGCGTCGATGGCCAGCCTGACGCCCGACCAGCGCACCCGATACATACGCCTACAGCGCGAAGCGACGGACGCGCTCCAGATGGTGGATCAGGAAAACCAGGCGCTGATCCAACAGTTCAAGCGCACAGGCCTGGCGCAACTGCGGGCGCGCCTGGGTGACAAGGATCCCGAGGCGTTTTTTATCCACACCGACTACCTGGAGAAAATCGACCACGGCATGCCCTGGAACCCACCCCGCCCGACACAGGCGTTGCGTGTGCCGCGCAGCGCGTTGCCGAGCGACCGCCCCTCACGGGCGCTGGACGAAACCAGCTACAAGCGCCACACCCGCTCGATGACCCTCTGGGAAGCGGCGTGCCTGAACTTCGGCGTTACTCGCAACATCTTGCAGGACTCAGGCTACAGCCTGGTGGAGGCCAGCTATATCAGCGGGCCGGAGGCCGACACCGACCCGGTCTCGGTCGAGGCTTTCATCGATATTGCCCGCGACCTGGACCTGGGCCTGCAACTCAAAAGAACCCTAGGCGCTGCCATGGGCCAGGGCGGTCGCATGCGCGCGCTGTTGCGTACCGCCACCCAGGCCTGCTTGCAATTCGACTTGCTGGAGTCGTACCGCAACCGAGCCCACACCGGTATCAGCCAGCCGCTTTACGAAGTGGCGCAAAGGATGGTCGACAACCCCACCCCCCACCACGGTATCGACACCATCAGCCTGGGCACCGACCTGTTCGAGTTCCCGTTCGCCGGCACCGAGAGCATGCCCATCCCCCTGGCGATCCTCACGCTCGACGACAATGCCGGCGTGCTGTCCTACTTCCCTGCGCGGCCCAGCGGCCCTTGGCAACACCACGAAAACGCCGCACAAGCGGCTGCCGACTTCATGAACCAACTGCGCGACGGGCACGACAAGCGCAACCTGGGTTGGCTGTCGCGGCAACTGGCCTTGCGCGACCTGGCCCGTTTCAACAAACTGCTGGCCCCCTCAGCGCGCCCGGAAGGCATGAACTGGCTGGCCGAGTTGCTGTATGACGGGTTTCACCTGCTGGTGGAAAAGCGCAACCTGGAGCATCTGCGCTTTAAGACCGATACCACCCCCGAACGCCCGCGTACCCTGCTCGACACCCTGACCAACCACAGCCTCCAGCGCTACCACACCAACCTGAGCAGCATGGCCAGCGTGCGCTCGGAGGTGGACTGGCAGGCCGTCAAGGACGCGGTCGCCGCCATCGCCAGTGAAGTCATGGGAGTGCTGCTGACTCCCGTCCCTGGCGGCCTCACCGGGGTGCAGCGCGCCCTGCAATACATCGTCATGGGCAGCCTGAGCTACAGCACCCTGGTCGGGGTCAGCGAGCTGGCCAAGGGCGAGCCCGACACCCTGGCCAGCACCCTGAGCGACTTGATAGACATGGCCATCAGTGCCCGTTTGATGTCTGTGGCCGGGCGCGCCCAGCAGTTGCGCATCAACCAGCACCTCATGCGCCTGGGCAACCCACAGGCCGTCAGCCTGCCCAATGGCGAGGCCATGCTGTGGAAACCAGACCTGACACCCTATGCGATCCCCGCCCAGGGTTTGCTCGATGGCCAACAGACCAATGCCCAGGGCATCTACCTGCTGCACGGCAAGACGTTCGCCAAATTGCACAACGGTGAGCGCGCGCTCGTGGCGCAGATCAGCTATGACGAGCCAAATAAACGCTACACCCTGGTGCCGCGAGACGGCTCGTCTTATCAGCCGACGGTCACGTTCGACCCCTCCACCCAGCGCTGGAAGCTCAACCCCCATGACACCCACGCCCTGGACGACGTCGCCCTGCTGCAACGCCTGCTGCCCGATGGCGACCAGGCCATCCCCCTCGGCGAACTGGCCCAGACCCTCAAGAGCACCGCCACGCCCCGGGCGACCCTCGACGCGGTGTGGCAGGGCGAGGAAGCGCCGCTGAACCTGACCGAAGGGGTGCGCCGCGTACAGGCAGATCGGTTGATCCAGCGCATCATCAGCGACCTGCCCCAGCGCGGGCACATGCCCGCCTACAGCGACAGTACCGTGCTGGCGCTGCTCACCCGGCTACCGGACTGGCCCGGCAATACGCGGATCGATATCTATGACCCCCAGGGCACGTTGATCGAAGCCTATGGCGAAGCCGACGCCCACCAGCGCATCGAATTGCGCCGCCGCGACGATGAGACCTACGTCGCCCGCCACGACCCCAGCGAAAAAACCGCCACCCGCGAACAGCTCTTTGAACTGATTGTGCACCAGCAACCGGCCGACTCGGCTCTGGGCATGGCGGGCCTGCTGGCGCGCCCACTCAGCGCGCGCATCGTCGACATCCGCCAGCAGATCGCAGCCCTGGCCGAATCGGAGCAGAACCTGTTGTTCGAGGCCCTGACCCTCTTCGCCGGCCAGGAGAAAAAACATTTACCCGAGGCCGAGGGTGCGCGCCGCTTCCTGCCCCTCCAGGCGCCACGCCCCCTGGTCGAGGTGACACCGCTGCTGAGCAAGCTGCGCGCCCTCAACCCACCGTTGACCGTCGCTAACCTGGAAGTGCTGCTGCGCCAGGCGCCGTTAAATCCGCGCCAGCAAGAGGAGTTCCTCAGGGGTGGGACACTGCCTTCCTCGTTCAAGGAACTGATCGACCACCATCGCACCGTTCTGCAAATCGACAGCGCCATTGATGCGCTCTACCACCCGCGCCAATACAACGCCAGCCAGCACCAATGGGCCTACGAATTCGCTTCGGCACTGATCCTGCGCCAGTTCAAACGTCCATTGCTGCTGACCCAGGTGCCGGACCGCAGCGCCTTCCAACCCACGGCGAAGGACACAACGGTCATTGAGCTTTGCCACTTTGGCGCAGGCCACTATGAAGCCTATGACAGCGTCCTGGGGCGCACGCTGCCCACGGCCGCCGGCCCCGACAGTTTCTACCTGGCCCTCGGCTCGGCCCTGCACCCGCGCGAACTCGCCGAGCTAGGCATGAGCGGTGCGAACGACAGCCAGACCCTGCGCAATGTGCTGGGCGACCTGATGAGCAAGCAACGCGGTGCGCGCGGCTTCATCAACTTACTCGGCCGCTCGCTGGCGCAGTACGAGCGAGGGGTAATTTTGCCCAGCGACCTGCGGCCCACCTCGCGGGGAATTTTCGAGCATCAGGGTCACCAGTACCTGCCACTGCTGGGTTCGCTCTACGAGATCACCTTCGATGCGGTACAGCGCAAATGGCGCCTCAAGCACCCCTCCCAGGCGGGCATCGAGACGCCGACTTTGGAACACAACAACGAGGGCGCCTGGCGGCTCTCCAGTGAAGACCCGATGACCTGGAGCGACACCCAGTTGTTCCATCGCCTGAGCGCGCAACACAACAGCTTTACCGACCAGACCGCCAGCGACATCCTGGCCGTCACCCAGACCCCGGCGCGCCTGTTGCGCCAGGTACACGCCACCCAAGTCCCGGCGCCACCGTTATTGGCCGACACCAGCAAGCGCTTTCGCCTGGAGCAGGAAACGGCGAACTTCATCGACGCCATGCACAACCCGTTCTCCCTCACCAACGCCAACCCGCAGATGGTGCTGCTGTTGCTGCCCAACCTGCCAAACTGGCCCGCTACCCACGTCCTGCAACTGGTCGACCAGGATGGCGCGGTGCTACAGCAGTACCCCAACGCCGACCCCGCACGCACGCACAAACTCACCGTGCCCGAACACCAACTCAGCACCCCAGCGCTGCTCAGGGCGACCATCAGCAGCAGAGAAATGACCCAGGCCCTGCTCGGTGAGCTGCCCGCGTCCATTGAAGAACGCATGCTCAAAGTGGCCGGTAAAGTAGCGGCCGCCGCCCTCAGGGAAAAAAGCCAACTCATCGACACCCTGTACGAACGCAGCGAAAAAAACGCCACCGAGCTTGAGTTGAAAATCAAGGTCCGGCACCCCCAACTGCCCAACACCCTGGTCAAAGCCGTGCTGGCCCACGCCACGGGCAGGGAACTCAAGCAATTGCAAGACAGCAACCAAGTGGGCCTGCGTTTGAGCGAGCAAATCCACCGCTGCGGCCATGACGTGCGCCTTAACCGCGCCTACGAAGGCCT
This sequence comes from Pseudomonas sp. MF08875, assembly GCF_059862525.1. NCBI lineage: Bacteria > Pseudomonadati > Pseudomonadota > Gammaproteobacteria > Pseudomonadales > Pseudomonadaceae > Pseudomonas > Pseudomonas sp. MF08875. The sequence continues at coordinate 14,970 of NZ_JCBCUW010000034.1, read as the reverse complement.
GTTCCGCGAAGCGTTGAGCAATGCCGACAGCGAGAAAATCACCCTGCATCTGCTCAACGCATTGCCCAACTGGCCCACAAGCCTGCGCCTGCAAGTGCGCCGTGCCAGCCTGGATGGCGAAGTACTGCATACCGCCGGCAACCCGGCCGCGCCCACGGCCAGGGTGCTGGTGCGCCGCCCCGAGGGCTACCAGGTCGTGGATGCTCTGGGCGCGGCCCTGACTCCGGCGCCCGCTACCGGCAACAACCTGCTGGCTTCGATCCTGGCCACCCTGTCGGCCAGCGACCGCACGGCTCTGGGCCTGCCCGCGCAACAGGCCGAAGAGGCCCTGCGCCAGAAAATCATCGACCTGGCCCTGAACCGACGCGTGGAGATCAAGTCCCTGCTGGACCTACCCCACCTGCAACCCTGGATGCGCCCGGCCATGCCGATCGAGAGCACCTTCACTGTTTACCCGTTCTGGGAACGCCTGTGGCCGCGCCGGGGCCAGCGCGCGCCCGACCCGGTGCGTGAAGTGCAGCGCCTCTTCCCCCGCTACACCTCGCAGCAGGCCCGCGCCTTTGTCGAGGCCCAAGGCCTGGAGCCCCCGGCGCTGTTGCTGGAGCTGGAACGCCGCAGTACCGAGTACCACCAGATGAACGTGATTACCAACCAGTGGATCGATAGCCCTGCGGCCAATAACCTGGAGCGCGCGGACCGCTACGACAGGGTCCAGCACGGTAGGCGCCAAGTCCTGGAGCAACTGCAGCGGGCCTGGCGCCGAGAAAGCGAAGAGCTGTACTACGCCGGCGAGTTCGACACACCGATGCTCAGGCTTGAATGCCGCTACAACGACCTACCGCCGTCGACCTTCATCGAGGGCACGCGCGGCTTCGAGCACATCCAGCACCTGCACATCACCGGAGGTCGCCCGCTCGCCAATCTGGGCGATTTTTTAAGCAAATTCACCAGCCTGCACTCCCTGACCCTGGAGTGCGCCCTCACCGAACTGCCCACTAGCATCACACAAATGACCGGGCTCACCGACCTGTACCTGAACCACAACCAGATCCGCCTCGATGAGAACGCCGTGCAACGCCTGAGCACCATGACCGCGTTGCGCACCCTGGTGTTGGGCTACAACCCCCTGGGCATGACGCCTGACGTGAGCGCCATGACCCACTTGCAAACCCTTGATCTGCGTTCGACCGGCATCCGCACCTGGCCCGAGGGCAGCTGGCTACACGCGAGCCTGTTGACCCAGTACCTGCAAGACAACCAGCTCACCGAAGTACCCGACGCCGTGCTGAACCAAGCCACCCCCCTGAGCGTCAACACCCTGATGCACGGCAACCCTTTCAGCGAACAGACCCTGGTGCGCCTTGGCCAATACATCGAGCGTACTCACGCGCCCCTGAACAACGACTTGGCGCCTGTCGCCCACTCGCCTGAAGCCATCGACGCGTTGTCGCTGTGGCTGGAAAAAGTGCCCCCCGGGGAACACACGCAACGGTCCGAGCTATGGCAGCTGTTGCAGGTGGAGGTCGAAGGCCAGCCCCTGGCCGCGGATACCTTCCGCGTCCTGCGCGACCTGACCGCCAGCGCCCCCTTCATCGGCGGCGACGCCACCCGCCAAGCCATCACCGCACGGGTCTGGGCCCTGCTCACCGCCATGGGCGAGTCCACCGAACTGCGCAACAACGTGTTCAATTCGGTGTATGCCGGGGGCACCTGCGGCGATGGGGCGATTCTGACCTTCATCAATATGGAAATCGAAGCACGTAAATTCGCTGCCAAGAACCAGTCCGCCAGCGCTGAGGCCGACAAGCAAGTGCTGGAGCTGTGCCGCTCGCTGTTTTATCTCGACCAGGTCGACAGCATCGCCCGCACCTACATCGACCGACGCCTGATGACCGGCGTCGACCCCGACACGGTAGATGCCGCCGAAATCATTCTTTACCTGCGCACAGAGCTGGCAGCGGAGTTCAACCTACCGCCCCACCCCAGGGACATGATGCTCTACGGCACCGACATCACCGACGTCGAGCTGGCGCAGGCGCGCGCACGCCTGCGCACCCTGCAAAACACCCCGGCCGCGGACGAGTCGATCCTGCTCAGCGAACTGTGGCGCGAGTACCTGTTCCTCAGTGCCAACGAGCCGTTCTCCCACATCGCCGCCACCTACCGGCAAAGGACCCAGATCCTGGACAAGGAAGTCACGGACAAACGTTCGGAAGGCTACCTGGAACGGCGCCAATCACTGATCGATGAGGAAAATATGGAGAAGGAACGCCAGGTCCGGCTTTACACCGAAGCCGCGCTGCTGAGGCAACAACGTGTGGAGGGAGGGTCAGGTAGCCAGGCCAACTGACTACCACCCCACGCGCACCCAGGCTGGCGCGCGTGGGGGGTTCAGCGTCAGCCCATCAGGCCGAAGGCGCAACCGGCTCCTTGACCGGAGTCGGTTGCAGCTTGAACGCGTAGAACACCAGCGTCAGGAACACCAGGAACACCGGGCCGACGTACAGCGCGATGCGGGTGTCCGGGAAGTACGCCATCAGGCCCACCACCAACACCAGGAACGCCAGCGCCACATAGGAGCTGACCGGGTAGAACCACATGCGATAGCTCAGGCCATCACGCTCGGCCGGGGTCAGGCTTTTGCGGAACTTGAGCTGCGCCAGCAGGATCATGGCCCAGGTCCAGATCGCGCCGAAGGTGGCAATCGAGGTCACCCAGACAAAGACTTTTTCCGGCACCAGGTAGTTGAGCAACACACCCAGCAACAGCGCGGCAATCGACAGCAGCAAGGCGCGACGCGGCACACCGTTGCTCGAGGTCTTGGCGAAACCGGCCGGGGCCTGGCCGTTCTGCGCCAGGCTATAGAGCATGCGCCCGGTGCTGAAAATGCCACCGTTGCACGACGACAGCGCTGCGGTAATCACCACGAAGTTGATGATGCCCGCCGCCGTTTTGATGCCCAAGCGCTCGAAGGTCATCACGAAGGGGCTGCCCTGGGTGCCGATTTCGTTCCACGGGTAGATCGACAGGATCACGAACAACGCACCGACGTAGAACAGCAGAATCCGCCAGAACACCGAGCCGATGGCGTCGGGAATGGTCTTGCGCGGGTTCTTCGCTTCACCGGCGGTCAGGCCGATCATCTCCACGCCCAGGTAGGCGAACATCACCATTTGCAAGGACATCAACACGCCCTGCACGCCGTTGGGCATGAAGCCGCCGTGGGCCCACAGGTTGGAAATCCCCAGCGCCACACCGTCGTTGCCGAAACCGAACGCGATCACGCCGATACCGCCGACCACCATCGCGATGATGGTGACGATCTTGATAAGGGCGAACCAGAACTCGAACTCACCGAAAGCCTTGACCGCGATCAGGTTGATCGAGCCCATGCTCACCAGGGCCGCCAGGGCCCAGATCCAGCGCGGCACCTCGGGGAACCAGACCCCCATGTACACCGCCACCGCGGTGATTTCCGCGACGCAGGTCACCAGCCACAGAAACCAGTAGTTCCAACCGGTCAAAAAACCCGCCAACGGGCCCAGGTAGTCTTGCGCGTAACGGCTGAACGAGCCCGCCACCGGGTTGTGCACGGCCATCTCGCCGAGGGCGCGCATGATGACCAGGATCGCCAGGCCACCAATGATGTAGGACAGCATGATGGCCGGGCCGGCCATTTCAATGGCCTTGGCCGAACCGAGGAACAGACCGACGCCGATACAGGCGCCAAGCGCCATCAGGCGAATATGCCGTTCGCCGAGTTCGCGTTTGAGCGGGCCGCCTTGAGCGGTCTCGCCGTGGGGCATAGGGTTGCCGACTGGCATGGGAGTACAACCTCGTCTTGTTATTGGATATGAACCACCGAGTCCGCACATCCGCACCGGTAGGCTCGGGTGTACGCAGGCCGGATCCACTTTGTGAGCAGACCCGTCTTGTAGGACAAAACCTGCAAGATCAGCGGGGCGTGCAGTATAAAAAGCTCCCAGCAGGGCTTTTCACTCTATAAATGACAGTTTTCAGCGTTAATTCGGGGCAAAAGCCTTTTACACAAAAACACTTGCTTCGAGACGCCAGGCTTGTCTGCCAGAAAAAACGGCGGCGAGTATTGCACAGCCAAAGGGCAGCGTCATGCCCCTACCTTGGGCCAATTTACGCAGCGCCAAGGCTCTAGGGCGGGCCTGAGCCTTTCAACCCAGGCTCCTACAGGCCGGTGGGGTGGCAAGGGAAATACAGCGCCGCGCCCCTCATCTGTGGGAGCAACTGCCTTACCCCTAGCCACTCAATGCCGCCATCGCGAGCAGGCTCGTTTCCACAGAGGAAAAATGAAAATCCCACCCGCACCACCGTTCAACTGTGGGAGCGGGCCGGGCGGCACTCCGCTTGCCCACGATCGCGTGTGTCTGAAATATCCGACCCAAAACTCAATAATTACCCCACACCCTACAAAGAAATCTCGCCTCTACAATTTCTTCACACCCTACAGCCACCGTCTAAGCTTCAGACAAGTCCGATCAATCTGAGTGGAATGGATCAATCGACTATGGGTGCTTTGTTGCCAACCGATTCGAGTGAAGCACTGGTGCCAACTGACCGCGTGGATCAAACCCCTTTACCCGCCAGAAAACGCCCACTACGCCGCTACGGCTGGCGCATGTTCTGGCTGTTGCTGCTGATCGGCCTGATCTTCCTGGGGCTGGCAATTGCCCGGGAAAGCCGCACCTCCAAGCTCCAGGCCAGGGAATTCAGCCAACTGGCCGCGGCCCTGACCTACAGCCTGGAGCCGGGGCCCAGCGAGGCCATCGTCTACCCCGGTGACGGGCCGTTCGACAAACGTTTGGGCTACAGCCACATCGGAGATTTCGTACAGCGCCTGCTAAAGCGCAATTACGTTGTGCAGGAACAAACACGCTTTTCCCAAGCACTGCTGGACTACACCGATAAAGGCCTGTTCGTGCCCTACGCGGAGAAAATCCAGGCAGGGTTGTCGATCACCGATTGCCGCGCCGCACCGCTGTACCAATACAAATATCCCCAGCAGTTGTACCCGCACTTCGCCGCCATCCCGCCGTTGGTGGTCCATAGCCTGCTGTTCATCGAGAACCGAGACCTACTCGACCCCAAGCAGCCGCTGGCCAACCCAGCCGTGGACTGGCCGCGTTTTGCCCGGGCCGCGTGGTCGCAAGTGGCGAAAATGCTCCACCTGCCGGGGCAGACGGCGGGGGGCAGCACCCTGGCCACCCAGTTGGAAAAGTACCGCCATTCCCCGGACGGGCTGACGGTGTCGGGCGCCGAGAAGCTGCGCCAGATGCTCTCGGCCAGCGTGCGCGCCTACCAGGCCGGGCCCCACACCGAGTTGGCGCGGCAGAACATCGTGCGTGATTACCTCAACAGCGTGCCGCTGTCGGCAGTGCCCGGCCACGGCGAGGTGCACGGCATGGCCGAAGGGTTGCGCGTGTGGTACGGCGCCGAGTTCAACCAGGTCAACGCGGCGTTGGCCAGCACCGCCAACGATGAGCAGAGCCTGGCCAAGCGCGGCCTGGCGTTGCGCCAGGTGTTGTCGTTGATGATCGCCCAGCGCCGCCCTTCCTATTACCTGGCCCGGGGCCGCGAGGATCTGGCCCGGCTGACCGACAGCCACATTCGCCTGCTGGCCCAGAACGGCGTACTCGACGCGCCTCTCACCGCGGCCGCCCTGGGCAGCAAGGTGACCTACCGCGACTGGGTGCAGCAGCCGACGATCCAGCCCATCGAAACCAACAAAGGCATCAGCGTGGCGCGCAGCCGTTTGGGCGGCATGCTCAACCGCCCGTTGTACGACCTCGACCGCCTCGACCTGTCCGCCACCAGCACCCTGCAAGGCGACCTGCAAGCCCAGGCCACCACCTACCTCAAACGCCTCGCCGACCCGGCCTTCGCCGCCGAAATCGGCCTGCTGGGCGAGCGCCTGCTGACACCCACCAGCACCACCCAGGTGCGCTACAGCTTCACCCTGTTCGAGCTGACGCCCGACGGCTCGCGGGTGCGGGTGCAGACCGACAGCACCGACCAACCCTTCGACATCAACGAAGGCAGCAAGCTGGAGCTGGGCTCTACGGCGAAAATGCGCGTGCTCACCACTTACCTGCAAATCATCGCCGAGCTGCACGAACGCTACGCTGGGCAAAGCGTCGCCGAGCTGAAGAAAGCCGCCATTGCCGAACAGGATCGCCTGAGCCGCTGGGCCGTGGACTACCTGATCCAGAGCAACGACCGCACTCTGACGAAAATGCTCGGCGCGGCCCTGGACCGTAAATACTCGGCCAGCCCCGGCGAGGCGTTTTTCACCGGCGGCGGGTTGCACACCTTCAATAACTTTCGCAAGGAGGACAACGGCCGCTTGCCCACCCTGCGCGATGCGTTGCGCGAATCCATCAACCTGCCGTTCATTCGCCTGATGCGCGATTTGGTGCGCTACACCATCTACGCCGGCCCCAGCGAGCGCGCCGAACTGCTCAAGGACGACGCCAACCCGCGCCGCCAGGAATACCTGGCGCGCTTCGCCGACCGCGAAGGCACCTCGTTCCTGCAAAGGTTCTGGAAGAAGTACCAAAAGAAAGACACCCAGGCGCGCCTGGACACCTTCCTCGACAGCATGCACCCCACCGCCATGCGCCTGGCCGCCGTGCACCGCTACCTGCTGCCCGACGCCAGCCAGGAAAGCTTCAACCGCTTCGTGCGCGCCCACCTCAAGGGCGTGGCCAAGCCCGAGAAACTCACCGACGAACGCCTCGACAACCTGTATTACGCCTACGGCCCAGGCAAATACGACCTGCCCGACCAGGGGTTTATCGCCAAGGTCCACCCCTTGGACCTGTGGCTGATGGGCTACCTGCTGAACAACCCCGAGGCCCAGTTCAGCCAGATCGTCAAGGCCAGCGAGTTCGAACGCCAGGAGGTCTACAGTTGGCTGTTCAAGAGCCGCCACAAAGGCGCGCGCGACAGCCGCATCCGCACCATGCTGGAGATCGAAGCCTTCCTCGACATTCACCAGCGCTGGCAGAAAGTCGGCTACCCCTTCGACCACCTCGTGCCCTCCCTGGCCACCGCCATCGGCAGTTCAGGCGACCGCCCCGCCGCCCTCGCCGAGCTGATCGGGACGATCCTCAACGACGGCGTGCGCCGGCCCGCCGTACGCATCGACAGCCTGCGCTTCGCCGCCAATACGCCCTATGAAACGCGCTTGGTCAGCGACCCTGACCGGGGCGAGCGGGTGATGCCCGTCGAGGTTGCCCGGGCGATGCGCGAGGCGTTGTCCCAAGTGGTCGACGCCGGCACCGCGCGGCGGGTGTCCGGCAGCTTCAAGTTGCCCGATGGCACGCTGCTGGCCATGGGCGGCAAAACCGGCACCGGCGACAACCGCATCGAAGCGGTGGGCGCCGGTGGGCGCATCCTCAGCTCCAAGGCCATCAACCGCACCGCGACTTTCGTCTTTTATATGGGCGACAGCCACTTCGGCACCCTCACCGCGTTCGTTCCCGGTGCCGGCGCCCAGGCCTACAAGTTCACCTCGGCGTTGCCGGTGCAGGTGCTCAAGGGCATGGCGCCGATCCTCACGCCGTACCTGCAACCGGGCAGTGCCACGGCATGCCAGCCGCCCGCGCCACCCCCCAAAGTAGCAGCCAATAAGGGCGGTAGTTAGTTATTAAGAGGCGTTTATTAATGGGGCAAAAACACTATATAAGTCTGCTTAACAGGCCATAAATCAAACTTATTATCCGCCCCGCACCTGCATAGACTTGAAGTTTAATTCGTCAACTTCAGGCCCATACCATGGTTTACCCGTTCTTTAACCCCACACCGCCATTAACCGCGCAAAGTGCACTAAAGGGGCAGCATTTCGAGCTCATCCAGCGCAACTTACCGCCTTGGATAACCACCATTGCCCCGCACCGCCTCAAGGCTTTGCAAGCCACCGGCTACCGTGCCTCCAGCCATTACCCCCACGCCAACACCGAGCAACACCAGGCCCTCAGGCACGCCATCGGCCAACAGTGGCGGACGCAAACGGCGGTGGATAAAAAACTCGACGCCCTGCGTGATGTTTATGCCTTCGCCGAACCGCTGTTAAAACAGGCACTCAATGCCTATGGCGAAGTCGACGTCAAACACGTATTCCTGCGCACCTATACCAGTGCCTCGTACATCACCGCCGGCCAGCAAAGTACAACTTCGTCTTTACTCGACCGCGCCTTGCACAACTTTGCCGCCGACGAAACCTTCACCGACTTTGCCTTTTTATCCGCTGCCGACGCGCGCGGGCAGCAAGACGTGCTGACCCTGCGCCACCGCACCACCGGCCAGGCGCTGAACCTGGACCAGTTCAAAGCCATTTGCCGCCAATTGGACATCGGCGCGCAGTATCAGGCCCAACTCCATAAGGTGCTGGGTGGCGGCTACCCGCAGGTCCAGCGAACACTGCGCGAGGCGGTGATCGCCAGCCAGCAGGCCGCGTTCACCAGCGCCGTGCACCTGGCGCACATCAGCGGCGATATCAGCCAAGGCGCGATGCTCGCCCTGCTGCAATTGATCGACGCCCGCGGCCCCGTGGCGTTCGAGGACGGCGAGCTGCATGCCTACACCCTGAGCATCATGAATTGCACCTTGACCGGCGTGGTGCTGTTCTCCAGCAACGCCCAGGATGCGTCACGGATCAAACCGCTGATCGCCTACGTGCCCGGCGACCCCGAGCACCCCCTCAAGCAATACCCGTCCTCTGCGGCCTTCGTCCAAGAGCTGACCCGCCAACTGCGGGGCACGCCCAGCGAGCGGCCGGCGGGGCAGCGGTACCCGCAATTTTTTGCCCAGTTCATCGCCCACGCCCAGCGCGGTGCGTTTTTCAGCGGGCTGAACCGCCAGCTCAGCGAAATCACCTGGCACCAGCGCGAACGCGGCGAGCGGCTGCCCAGTTGGACCACTACGGCGGTGGAAAACCCGACGCTGTACTTCAGCGTGCAGGACATCCGCGACGACTATCAAAACCGCCCCAACGGCACCCCCGATAACCTGTGGCACTACCTCTACCGCACCCGGCTGAACAAGATCATCAACGACGCCCAAGACATCGCCGTCTCCACCCAGCGCGTAGACCAATTGGCGCGCCAGGCCTGGTGGGACAACCTCGAAGGCATCCTGGGCACCGCCCTTAACGTTGCGCTGCTGGTGGTCACGCCGTTCGTGCCGGTAATGGGGGAATTAATGCTGGCCTATACCGCCTATCAACTGACCGAGGAAGTCTTCGAGGGCGTGCTGGACTGGACCGAGGGCCTGGGCCGCGAGGCCGCCGAACACCTATTGGCGGTGGTTGAAAGCCTGCTGCAACTGGGCGAGTTCGCGGGCGCCGGGGAGATTGTCAAAGTGGCCCAGCTCAAGCTGTCGTTGTTCGTCGAAGGCATGCGCCCCGTGCAAACAAGCGATGGCCGGACCCGCCTCTGGCACCCAGACCTTGCGCCCTACGCGCAACCCGACCTGGCCCCGCCCACAGGCTCGCGGCCCCAAGCCTCGGGGCTGCACCGGCACCAGGGCAAAGACGTGCTGGCCGTGGACAACCGCCATTACGAGGTCGCGCGCGCCCCCCACGCGGGCGAGCACCGCATCCGCCACCCGCGCCGTGCCAACGCCTACCAGCCGCGGGTGCGCCTCAACGGCCACGGCGCCTGTGTGCTCGAAGGCGAACAACCACGCACCTGGAACACACCCACCCTGCTGCGCCGCCTCGGCCCCCGCACCCAGCCGTTCAGCGACCGGCAACTGGAGCAGATGCGCGTCATCAGCGGCACCGATGCTGGCGTGTTGCGGGGCATGTACCTGCGCAACGAACCGCTGCCGCCCCTGCTGGACGACACCCTCAAGCGCTTCGAAGCCGAGCACTACGCCCGCACGGCCAGCGAACTGACCCGCACCGGCCAGCCCTTGCCCGCCGACCCGGCCGCCGACTGGTTTGAACAATCGGTCACCGAACTCCCCGGTTGGCCCGCCGACAAGGCCCTTGAGGTGTTCATCAACAGCGACCTGAGCGGCGCCAGCCACAAATACGGCAACACCCAGGCAGGCCCCGGCGACACCCTGCAACTGGGGCTGGCCGAGGTCATGGCCGGCAAACTGGCCGAGCGCGTGCTGGGCTTTCTCGATGAAGGCCAGATCGAAACGCTACTGGGCAGCAAGATCCCTGCACCGCAACAAGTGCAAGCCCTGCGCAATGCCCTGGCCGACTACGTCACCGGCCAGACCGACGACATTGCCCGCCATGTCTACCGCGCCGGGCAAGTGAGCGACGATGCCCAGGTCAACCTGCTGCGCCAGTCTTTCCCCACCCTGGACAACAGCAGCGCAGAGCGCCTGCTGAGTACCGCCACCCCCACCGAACGCCAGACCATGGCCCAGGGCAACTACCTGCCGCTGCGCCTGGCCGAACAGGCCCGGGAGCTGAGCTTCGCCGCTGATTCGGCCCTGGCTTTTCACGGCCTGCAGAACGCCGCGCGGATCAACGCCGACAGCGAAAACCTCGCGCTCAACGCCTTGCGCATTCACAGCGACCTGCTGGCCAACCTGCGCGTGCAGGTGCGCGAAACCAGCCCCAGCGGCACGTTGCGCTGTGAAGTAGGGCCGCAGGACGCCGCGCTGACCCGCGTCCTGGTGCGCCACTCCACGCAGGGCTACGAAGTGTTCGATGCCCAGGGCAACAAGCTGCAAGGCCTCAAGAACCTGTACGAGTCCATCATCGCCACCCTGCCGGCCGAAGGGCGCACCGACATGGGCTTTGGCCCCGGCCAGGGCGCGCAACTCAAACAGTGGCTGATGGAAAAGCTCGAACCCCTGGCTGAACGCCGTACCGCCATCGCCCGCCCGCCCGTGCGCAGCAACACCGACCCACAAACCCAGGCCCTGCTCGGCGGCCCCGCTTACAGCCGCCTGCGCGCCCTGTATACGCCGCAGACCGAAGCCGAACAAACGCTGCACAACCTGTTCCCTACCCTCAGCGGCGAACAGGTCAAGGCACTGATCGCGCAAATGGAACCGGACAAGGTGGCGCAGTACCTGGAAAAGTTCGCCCTGGAAAACTACCGCGTGCCCCGCGAGCTGGAACAGTGGCGCCGTTCCCCCTCTGCCTGGGCCAAAGGCAGCGTCGAAGACGTGGTCGAACGCGAGCGTCGTGACTCCCTCGCCCAACGCCTGCTGCAAGGCTGGGAGAATCGCCTGCTGTTCTTCATCGAAGTACCCATCCGCCAAACCTACGGCTCAGAACTCAACCTGGCCCATGTGCCGCTGCCCGACAGCCTGCCGGTGCTGACCGACGAATTGGTGCACGTGCGCTCGGTGCTGCTCAACAACAGCGGCTTCAGCGCCCGCCATGCACCCTTCCTGGAACTGTTCCCCTCGTTGCAGATCCTGGGGCTGGCCAACAACGAGCTGACCGAGTTGCCCGAGGTGTTCACCACCCTCACGCACCTGGAATACCTCGACCTGCACAACAACCGCATCGTCGACGCATCGCCCCTCAACAGCCTCAAGGAGTTGACTGAAATCGACCTCAGTTCCAACCCGCTCACCGTCGCCCCAGACGTCAGTGCCATGGCGCACCTGCGCCAATTGAACCTCAACCGCACCCAACTGACGCAGTGGCCCAAAGGCCTGTTCGTGCTGCCGCGGGTCAGCGACTTCACCCTGCAGGCCGTTGGCGTGCCCTTGCGCCAACTGCCGATGGCACCGCCCGTGCCCGAGGCGGCAGAAATCATCGCGCGCATCCGCCTGAACCGTACCACCCTGGACTTCGACCAGCAGCAGGCCTACGAGCAGTACCGCAACGCCGTGGGGCTGGACCCTCACCGCACCTATGAGCCCAAGGGCGACTATCGCTACTGGCTGACTGACCTCGCCCCGTACCGGCACAGCGAGTTTTCCGAACAATGGCTGGCGGTAGAGCGCGAGCATGGCTCCCAGGGCTTTTTCGAAGTCATCAAGGCCCTGGAGACCTATGACGACTACCAGGACCCGCAGGATTGGGACCGTTACGAAGAGAACCGCCAACGGGTGGCTGAGCAGGTGGCGATGATGCTCGCCCAGGCCCATGCCGACAGCGCACTGCGCGCCCGCTTGTTCCGGATGGCGAGCTTCCCCGGCCTGTGCGCCGACGGCGCGGCGCAGATCTTCAACAACATGGGCATTGAAACCCTGGCGACCCTGAACGAACGCTACGCCCATGGCGACCGCCAGCACCAACTGGTGACCCTGGCCAAGGGCGCCGCGCGGCTCAAGTTACTGGGCAAGGTGGTGCGCCAGGACATCGCCCTGCGCACGCGCCCCCGCGAAGAGGGCGGGCAAGGCCTGTGGCATCGCTCGCAGATGCGCGACACCGCCGAAGGCCCCAGGCCCGGCGAGGTGGACGAGGTGGAAATCCACCTGGCCTATGAAACGTCCCTGGCCAAGAGGCTGGACTTGCCCTGGGTCACCGACCACATGCACTACCGCGACAGCGCCCAGGTCAGCGCAGACATGACCGAAAATGCTTACCAGATGGTGCTCACGCTCAGCGAGGGCGATGGCCTGGTGGACCAGATGCTGTTGGAGCCGTACTGGGAAACCTACCTGCGCAACCGCTACAACGCCCAGTACCAGAGCAACGAACAAGCCGTCGCGCTGAAACTAGAAAAACTCGATGAGTTGCAGGAGCTACTCGACACCGTGGCACAAGCCAAAGAGGCCGGCACCCCCATGGACGACGCACAGCAAACCACCCTGCAAGCGTTGGCCCAGGAACTGGGCATCCCCATCGCCGAGGTTGCCCCAGGCAACCGGATGAACAGCACACGCTACGCGCAACTGCTCACCGACCTGGGCGAAACCCGCAAGCAGTGGGCCCGCGACCTCACCCGCCAGGCCCTGCAAACCGCCGAAGCCCGGGGCTACGCGAATCAGGCCTAAACCCACCGCTGCCCCGTGGCTGGGGATGGAGTTAGAGCTGTGGGGGCGGGCCTGCCCGCCCCCACAAACAGCAACCTCCCATACCGATTTGCGCCACCACAAAAGTGGCCGCCCCGGCCAGCTCAGATCTGCGAATCCCAGACCACCGTGACGTTACCCTTGTAGGTACCCGCCTCCCGCGTGAGCATCTGCTCCACATCTGCCTGGCGAATCTCGAAATGCAAGGTACCGGGCTTGAAATCCACATAGCGGGACGGTTGCAACAGCTCGGTGCCTGCCCCGCTCAGTAGCAGCGGCCGGCGCGTCACGGCTTCTCCACTGCTCCCCACCAACCCATTGGGCAAGCTCACTTGCACATGCAGCGGCACCTGGTTGCCCAAGCGGTCTTGCAAGCCACAGGTATCGCCCACCGGGTACTGGCACTGCATCTGCATCTTGAAGCGCGAGGTGGTGGAAATGACGAAGGTCTGGTCGCGGAACAACCGCGCAGGCTTGCGCCCGCTATTGAGCCACCCCTGCCAGCCACCCAGGGGCACCAGGTCGACTTTGTTGCCACCCGGTGGGATATCGACTTTGAGGGTGTGCTGCACCGCCAGCACGAAGTTCAGGGTCAGGGCGCCGTCATCGGGAATCATCACATCCCCCATGTCGAAGTCCTGATTGGGCCCCAAGGTGTAGGTCAGGCTGCCGGTGTACATACCGGAGAGCATCTTCAACGGGTCGGGGGTCTGGAGCTGATAGGCCATGTCCAGGTAGTCATAGGTCATGAAAGGGATGCGATAGCTGGCGCGCTTGGCGCACACCGCCTCGGCGGGTGTACGCCAGAAAAACATGTAGGTATACGCCGTGTATGCAGCCAACCCGCTGTACAAGCAGGCGGGCGGTGGGTACACCCAACTGGCGCCCCCCCACAACAGGTAGTGGCCATTGCCAGGGGTGTTCTCCACCAACTCGTTGACCGGTTGGTTGAACCGATAAGTTGAACCCAAGCCGTGAATGCGCAACTTGAGTGTTTGCACTTCCCCCGTGGCCGCATGGGTCACGGTCAGCTCCCGCCAGTTAGCGGGCACCTTGAACATGGCGCCATCGCGTTCGTTGGCGTGGTTGGCCTCGATCGCCCGGCTGCTGGTGAAGCGAATAGGCAGGCGAATGCTGAACATGCCAAACGACTGGCACACCCCCGGATAGATCGCGCAATAACCCGAATTGGGAGTGGTGTTGACGAACTCATTGCGCATCGGATGACTGGGGCTGGGCTGAAACACCGCATCGATTCGCTGGGTCGCGGCCCCGGCCGCGGCCATGAACAAAACGCCGGATAGACCCACTAAAGGGGCAAGCAGAACTTTCTTAATCCAAAACTTCATGGCGTGGGCACCACCGCGTTAAACATGATATTGACACTGCCGTAGTAACTTCCCGGCCTATAACCGGCCTCTGTCAGCGGTTGCGCAGTGATGTCCAGCAACACCCGTTTACCGGCGGCTGCTTCAACTTGGGAAACCACTTCAACCGGCCCCAAATGAGTGAGTTGCACGTTATTGAACATGACGGTCAAGGGAATGACCTGCGCATCGGCCACGCCCGTCGACAAATAAGCTGGGCTGTCTAACTTGGCCTCGATGGCACCGGCGTCGTGACGCACGTCAAAAGATTTACGCAAGCCTGCCAACTGCGACGTCACCGGGTTCCAGGCCAATTGTTGTTCACGGTGAATCCAATTGGGATCGGCGGGAATTACATAAAAACTGGGCGTGGGGATGCTCACCGACACCTCAAAGGTATGTTCTACGCGCTCTTGAGCCCAGCCCGTGGGGCCGCCCAACAGCAGGCTACCCAGTGCAATTGCCCAACGCAGCTTATCGGTCATGGCACCACCTGATACTTCCTGAATTCAACACATAAGTGCAACGCTCACCCCTGTATGCACTTCGTACGGCGTCTTCCAGCCCAAGCGCTTGCGCGGGCGTAGATTGATCCTCGCTACTGTCCGATTGACGGCTTCGACGGTCA
>NZ_JCBCUW010000033.1:0-68978 GCF_059862525.1 Pseudomonas sp. MF08875 | reverse complement strand
GAGTCAGCTGCCGGTAATGCGTAGTCATCTGCGCTTGAATCCTTCGGTGTGAGAGCCTGGATTCTACCGGTGGCTGGCTCTCTGCCTCTCGTTTCAAGCGTTGCGCTTATTCTATGAATTCAGGGGGTGTTACAGGCGCAATACGGATTTGACGATATAGATGCACTTGGAGAACAGGCCGAGGCCTTCGATAGTGTCCCAGTGCTCCATCAGCACACCGTTTTCGACACGGTAGATATCGATCACCTTGTAATTGACGGTAAAGAAGCGATGTTTGGCCCAGTGCTTGGCATAGAGAAACACATAGTCCCCTTCGGCACACACCCGTTCAATACTGGTACCCGACTCCGGAAAGGTCTTGAAGAACTGAGTGAAGTACGTCTTGAAGCCTTCGCGCCGCGGCGGAATAAACACGTTATTGTGCTGAACATATTCTTCGGCAATATGGGTATCGGCGACCGCAAGTTCCCGATTACCAAACATACGTTCATAAAATTCGATAACGGCTTCTTTGTTCTTGGCTTCCATCTTCGATCAACCTCGTCGTTTTAGTTTTTCTAGGGGGTTCATACCGCCAGCGAGTGGCGCATGGTGCGAGCGGCCAGGGTGTGGCGCATCAGGTCGTCAATGTCGTGCAGGTCCGGGGGGCAACTTTCCAGGCCGAAGAACGGCGTCACCGAAGGCAGCAAATCGCCTTTGTACAGGGCGTAGTAATGTTCGCCGCGGGCCGGGATCTGGAAGAAAATGCCGTCCTGGTCGAACACAAAACTGTCGAATTTCGGCGCCAGCCGTGGCTTGACGTAGGTGATGAAGGTTTTATACCCGCCCTGCAGGGCCACCAGCGAAGCGCCGGTCATCGCCAAGGCGTTGACCACGTTTTTTACCGGCGAATGCTTGTCGACGATGAGGCGCGACAGTTCAACGCACTCATTTTCATAATTAGGCCCGGAGAACTTCACCAGGTCAGCATGGCTGATAAACTCGCCGGACTCGTGGGGAAACGGCGTAATACGTTGCGTGCCAATAATTTCACCGTCGTAATAACAGGCGAACACATAAGAACGCGGGTCGTATTCGTCCAGGCACACAGTGTCGTCCACGGCATCGCCGAACAGTGTCTTGTAATACACTTTGCGCTGCCCGTATAACCGATAACGGGCACGGGAAAGCTCGATGAATTCGGCCGGCGTTATAACCTGCCTAACTTTGACTTTATCGGACTGGCACATATCCTGAAGCACTGAATCATAGAAGCTGTAGATCGCCGAACCGGCTGAATCATCTTTTACCAATTGCATGCTTGCGGAAGGTAAAGCAATTTTATTGCTCGCGAATGACGACATGAGAATCCCCTTCTTAGTGTGACCTGTATTGTTTGGCTCGGCCCAGCGGCACAACTCAACTGCCACAGTTCAATACATAGCTTCGCCTCCTTGCGTAGTTATCGAATTGCCCATCACTATTTACAGCGCACGCCGAGACAACTGAACCCGGAAAACCCGGGTATGTCTTGCCACTAAAACGGCATCCTACGTATTACGCTGACAGCAACTTCAAAGATTCACGGATACGCGCCGCCCGCTCGCTCAGTACTTCAAACGGTGCGGTTGCCAGGTTGGCATGGGCCAGGTTGAAACCATCATCCACGTACCGGGCCAGCACATGCAGGTGCGCGTGGCCAACGGTTTGACCCGCCACGGCGCCATCGCACAGCAGCAGGTTGATGCCTTCGCAGGGGGTGTCATCGAGCAGCAAGCCGCTGTTGCGTAGCGCGGCGGCCATCTTCTGGCCAATGCGCATCATGTGGCCGCAGGTGTCGGGAGCAATGTCGGCCAGGCCACTGGCATGGGCCTTGGGGATGACGAGAACATGGCCGGGTGTGATCGGCTGAATGGAGAGAAATGCCAGGCACTGGTCGTCTTCGTAGACAACGCTGGCTGGTAGGTGACCGGAGACAATTGCACAGAAAATGCAGTTCACGGATAGCTCCCTCTATTGTTATATGTGCCCGCCCGTGGGTAGTCGATCCGGGCGTGCTACAGGCTGAATTCCTTTACAGCGCTTGCAGGTGTGAGCGCACAGCTTGTAGGAGAAATTACGCCCGGCGTTTGGCGTCTGTACATGGGAGTTTTGAAATGTTTTGTATCTCAACGCCCAGGAAATGCGTATCAAATTGATTTGCATCAGGTTTATTTCTTTACAAAGGCTGTAGGGCCGGCTTGCGACCGATGAGCGAGCGGCCATACGCCTGGCCCTTGAGTTCGATGTACTGATAGGTGAAGGACGAGATAAACACCACGGCCAGCACCACCAACGCGGCAGTGAGGTTGTTCAACAGCACATTGCCGGTATCCAGGTGGCGGGCCTCAGCACCGTTAAACGTCAGCGTCACGCCCAAGACTTTCTCCAGCACCATGAACATCGATACGACACAAAACAGCACCGCCGCATGGGTCAGATAAATGGAGTAGGACAACTTACCCAGCAGGCGAAACAAGCGCTGCGTGCACAGCCGGGAGAACGCCCCCGCCTCGAAGGCAAATGCCACCACGACCACACAGAACGACAGGCAGACCACCAGGAACTTCTGTTCAATATCCGCAACCATCAACACCCCGGCGACCAGCAAAGAAACGCCCTCGATCAACGTAAAAACCATGAACCGCGGTTTTACCCGGCCGGCCACAACAGCAAAAAGCCGATAACACAGCGCCCCGGCGAAAAAGCAGAACACCCCGCGCAATGCCTCTTGGGTAAAGAACTCGTTCTGCCGATAGATCAGCGCAAACGCCCAGCCACACAGGGCCAGCCAAAGGAAAAAGCGGCGCTGGCCGGTCAGGGCAAGGGTCAGGGCAAACAGCATGTAGGTGTAGTACTCGATGCTGATACTCCACGCCGGGAAGTTGAACGACAGCGGATTGGTCCAGTGCGTCCAGGATTGCAGCAAGAACAAATTGGGCAGTATTTGCGCAGGTGCAGACTTACCACTAAAAGGTTCGTGATTGAACGAGATGCCCTGGTCATAGGCGAGGATCTTGCCAAACTCCAAAACAATAAATATCCCCAGCATGAAGATATGCAGCGGAAACAGGCGAAAGGTTCGGGAGATGAAAAAGTGCCTGAAATTGAACGCCATCCTTGAACCATAAACATGGGTCAGGACAAACCCGCTTAACACGAAAAAGAACGACACCAAGGCGTAGGAATGCCGAAAGAAAGCCAACTCGGTAAAGCTGTCGTAGATGCGCAAGTGGTAGACCACCACCGCCAATGCGCAAAGCCCGCGAAAACTGTCCAACGCATGAAACCTATGGTCTTTGTGCATATGCCGCCCTTCTCTGCCGCCGATGGCGCTAGCGCCTCCTATCCATATAAACGGCGAGATCAGGGCTCATTAATGGCATTTCGCAAGCGTAGACCACACACAGTCGACTGGCCATTGCACGACCATCACACATAAAAAAACCCCGAACCAGTCGGGGTTTTTTCGTTCAGCCAGCCCTCAGGTCAGCGTCACACACGCGTTCATCAGAACACGTTGATCGGGTAGTCGACGAACACACGCAGCTCGTTACCGCTGTCGTTGTATTCAGCCGATTTTTGCGACACCCGCAGGATGGAGCTACGCAGCCTTACGCTCAGGTCTTTGGCCGGGCCGCTTTGGACCACGTACTTGAACTGGTTGAAGATTTCGCGCTCGGTACCACCGGTGCTGGTGGAGGTGGTGATGTTGTCGCCACGCACGTAGGCGAAGTTGTAGCTCAGGCCCGGCACACCGAAGGTGGTGAAGTCCAGACCGTAGCCCAACTGCCAGCTGCGCTCGTCTTCGGCGTTGAAGTCAGACCAGTAGGAGTTGGCCAGGTAGATGGTGTTGCCACCGTCACCGACGCGACCTGTGTTCTGGTAGCCGCCGTACGGGTAGCCGGTGTTGGCGTCGCCGGTGCTGCGCTGGTGCGCCAGGGTGAACGAGTGAGCGCCGAGGGCGTAGGTGGCCGCCAGGCTCCAGATTTTGTTGTCGTCGCCGGTCAGGCCGTTGTCTTTGACGTAGGAGCTGTCCAACTTGCTGCGATAGCCGTTGAAGTCCAGAGTCAGGGACTGGTCAGTGGCCAGCGGGAACACGTAGTTGAGGTTGATGTACTGCTTCTTCAGCACGTCTTCGACGTCGGAAGCGTACAGCGCGCCCTTGAACTGTTCGGTGAACTGGTAGCTACCGCCCAATACGTTGATCGACTTCAGGCCGCCGCTGTCGTGGCCTTCGGCGCTTTTACGCGATTCGGCGGTGAAGCGGCCGGCGTTCAGTTCCAGGCCTTCGATTTCTTTGGAAGTAATCAGGGTACCGGTGTAGCTCTCTGGCAACAGGCGACCGTTGTCGTAGTTCAGCACCGGCAGGGCCGGCATTTGGTCGCCGTAGGTCAGGGTGGTGCTGGACAAGCGGAACTTCACTGCCGCGCCGGCCTTGGCCAGGTCGCCGGCCGGGTTGCCGCTGTCGCCCAATTTGAAGAAGTCGATACCGCCGCCACCGCTGTGGCTGCCTTTGTCCAGGCGCACGCCGTACAGGCCGAAGGCGTCAACGCCCACGCCGACGGTGCCTTGGGTGAAGCCGGACTTGAACGTGCCGATGAAGCCTTGGCCCCATTCACGCTGGTCACGGTTGCCGTCTTTCTTGTCGCGATTGATGTAGGCGTTACGCAGCAGCACGTTCAGGCTGCTGTCTTCAACGAAGCCCTTAGCCTGGGCTTGTTCGTTAGCCATTGCCTGAGTGGCTGTTGCGCTCAAAATCCCCAGTGCGATCAGACCGATCCGCTTATTCAACATATTATTTTCCTTATTTCGGGTTGATACGCGCTGTGACGGCAGACAGGGAGGCGTTTGAACGCTCTTTTTCCCGGCCCTAAATAAAAAAGCCCGCCCCACGAACCAACGCGGCGGACCTCTTATTATTTTGATATATGGCTTATAGCCACAGGCGTTGAGGCGAATCCTATCCGCGCCCTCAACGACGTGTCAATTTCATGAATCTTCTGTCAATAGGCCAATTTCTTATAAGTCTGCCAGACGTGACCTACACCTAGCCGGGTCGAATACTCAAGCCTGCGCTGCTGCGTCGCCACAGCCCGCGTCTTCGCACACCTGCGCGGGCGCTGAAAACGGGGTGTCGATGCGGCCCCAGGACTTGCGCTGCCAAGCCGCGAACACTGCGGGTTTACCCAAGCAGGGGCCAATATCGATCAGCTGGAAATGGCCGTCCTGTTCCAGCGCCAAGGTCGAGAAACCCTGCCCGCAAAGCCAGGCCAATAGGGCACGGCTTTCTTTTACAGGGTCGGCCAGTGCAGCACGGCTGACGCACGCCAGCGCGCGGCTAAAGGCCGCGGGTTGCAACCGCAGCAGCAGCCTAGCCCTGCCATCGTTTAAGAAAAATACCGTGTCGGGTTTTTGTCTGTTACGCCCCTGGTAAAAATGGCTGAAAGCCCTTGCCCTGTGCATCAAAGACCGCAGAAACATAACGAAACATCTAAATTGCACAGCCAATCAATAATAATTAACCAGAGTAAATAGCACGCATTATCATTCGCACCCTCTTCTGTTCTTCACATATTTGGATGCGTTTTCCGATGCCTGCCCCTTTCCGCCTTTCGCCCGTTTCCCTTGGGCTTTGCACTTTGCTGTGCGCCGGTTTTGCCAGTGCCGCCACCACCGTATTGCCCGCCACCGCCATCAGTGCCCAAGCCGATACGCCGGACGACGACCCACGCGTCAAGCAAACCAGCACCGCGACCCGCACCGCCACGCCTGTACGCTACGTGCCGCAAGCGATTGATTCGGTGAAAACCGCCAATGTCATGGACTACGGCAACAACGATTTGGGCAAGGCGTTGAGCGGCCAACCCAATATCAGCAGCGGCGCCGACACCCGCTTCGACAGCCTACGCATCCGCGGTTTCGACGCCAGCAACGACTTCTACCTGGACGGTATCCGCGACGACAGCCAGTACAAGCGTGATCTGCACAACATCGAGCGGGTAGACGTGCTCAAGGGCCCGGCGGCGGTGCTCTATGGCCGTGGCAGCCAGGGCGGGATCATCAACCGGGTGAGCAAACTGCCGCAGTTCGGCCGCCGCTCCACCCTTGAAGCACAGGGCGGTAGCGAAGACCTGCGCAGCCTCTACGCCGACCTGAGCACCGACCCCAGCGACAACCTCAGCCTGCGCCTGAACATGGGCAACGAGGACCAGAACAGCTTTCGCGATGGCGTGGACGGCAACCGCCAGTTGTTCGCCCCGTCCATGAGCTGGCAATTGACCCCCGAGCTGAATTGGCTGGTGCAGTACGAATACAGCCGTTACAACCGCACCCCCGACCGTGGCATCCCCGGCATCAACGGGCGCCCGGCGGACGTGGGCCGCGACACCACCTACGGCGGCGAACACGATTTTATCGACGACAAATCCCAGTCCCTGCGCTCCAAGCTCAGCTACGAGTTGGCCGACAACTGGCAACTGCGCCACACCCTGGGCGTGTTCAAGCTCAACAGCGACTTCGATAACACCTACCAGACCGGCTACGACAAAAAAACCGGCAAGGTCACCCGCCAGCACTGGCAGCAGGACCTCACCACCCGCAACGTCTACAACAACCTGGAGCTGGAGGGTGGCTTCGACACCTTCGGCCTGGAACATCGCCTGCTCACCGGCCTGGAACTGGGCAGCCAACGCCGCGACCCGACCCTGTACAACGCCGCCACCAAAGGCGCCAATGTGCTGCCGGTACCGGGCCTGGACCTGTACAACCCCGATCGCAGCCTGGTGCATCGCGGCGCCATGACACTGTTCAGCAGCAGCCATACCGAAGTCGAAAGCCGCGCGGTGTATGTGCAAGACCAACTGCGCCTCAACGATCAATGGCAACTGCTGGCCGGCCTGCGCTACGACACCTTCGATATCGAGTCCACCAACAACCTCACCCGCCTCACCGAGGACCGCGACAGCCACAGCACCAGCCCACGGCTGGGCGTGGTCTGGACGCCGTTGCAGGACCACTCTTTCTACGCCTCCTGGACCAAGACCTTCTCCCCGGTGGGCGGCGGCCTGATCGGCATCACCCCGGGCGCGGCCGGCAATACCAACGACCTGAGCCCGGAGCTGACCAAGCAGAAAGAAATCGGAGTCAAGAGCGACTGGCTCGACGAACGCCTGAGCACCACCCTGGCGGTGTATGAACTGGAACTCTACAACCGCCGCACCACCGACCCGGACGACCCCACCAAAACCGTGCTCAGCGGTATGCAGCGCTCACGCGGCATCGAGCTGACGGCCGCGGGCAACATCACCGGCAACTGGTACTTACGTGGCGGCATCGGTGTGCAAGACGCCACCATCGTCAAGGACAACAACGGCCAGGAAGGCAAACGCATCAACAACGTGGCCAAGCGCAATGGCAGCCTGTTCCTGACCTGGAAACCACACATGGGCTGGTACGCCGAAACCGGCCTGACCCTGGAAGGCGACCGCTTCGCCGACAACGCCAACACCACCGTACTACCCGGCTACGGCCGTTGGGATGCGTTGGTGGGCTTGCGCCAGAAAGACTGGGACCTGCGCGCGGCACTGAACAACATCACCGACCGCACCTACTACGCCTCGGCCACCAGCGCCGCGCAAATCCAACCCGGCGCACCGCGCAGCCTGGTGGTGACGGGAACCTATAGCTTCTAAACCCCAAAACCCCAGGCAAACCTGTGGGAGCGGGCCTTGCCCGCGATGGCGCCAGCCTGGCCAGTGAATAGGCGGGCCTCATTGCGGGCAAGCACGTTCCCACCGCAGTGGGTGGCGCTCAAAACCCACAGGGAGGGATCTGCGGGGATGGTAAATGGCAAATCCTGAACAAAAAAAAGCGCTGCCATCCGGGCAGCGCTTGTACCAATCCGTTGATGTCTATCCTTGCATCACATCCCACAGCGCCTGGATTTCAGCTTCGCTGAACAACCCAACCGGGTAACGCTCGATCATCGTCCGGCGCGAGTCGCTGTAGGCAACCCGGCGCGCTCCATTGGACTTCAACCATCGCGCCAGAACCTGGAGCGATTCGCGATTTATTGCCAGGGGATGCAGTGTTCGCTCGCAGACCATATTCAATTTGGCGTCCATTTCAACGCACTCTCCTGGTTTGTGAGCGGCCAACTTATCCAAGCTATATGACAGAACGTCGCAGCCTGGATTAACGCTAAAGGCAGATACAAGAGCTGTGCCAAGGCAGGGGATTGCCTGACGATCGACATAAAAAAACCCGCAGCTCAGGCCGGCTGCGGGTTTGGCTACTTCTACCGGGGTTGGCCGGGCACCGGCGGCGCCTTGGCGGCGACACCGGCTGTTACAACCTCACTCACTCTTTGTGCGGCGCAGGCTGTTGTTGGGTAAGGCAGTGAATATTGCCGCCACCCAGTAACAACTCGCGCCCCGGCACCATGACCACTTCGTGCTGGGGGAACAGCGCCTGGAGAATCTCGCGCGCCGGCTCGTCCAACGGGTCGTCGAAACTCGGCGCAATGATGCCGCCGTTGACGATCAGGAAGTTGACGTAGGACCCGGCCAGGCGCACCGACGGGTTGCGCTCCTGGCTGCCTTCCACTGCGTCCACCCCGGCGCACTCTTCTGCGGTCGCGTACAGCGGCCCCGGAATCGGCATCTTGTGCACCACCAAGGTGCGGCCCTTGGCGTCGGTGGTGGTTTCCAGCACCTTCAGCGCGGCCTGGCAGCGCGGGCAGTTGGGGTTTTGCGGGTCGTCCGTCCAGGCCAGCAGCACTTCGCCGGGGCGCACGTAGCAGCAGAAGTTATCCACATGGCCGTCGGTTTCGTCGTTGAACAGGCCATCGGGCAGCCAGATGACTTTATCCACAGCCAGATGAGCGCCAAGCACCGCTTCGATCTCTTCGCGGCTCAGGTGCGCATTGCGATTGCGGTTGAGCAGGCATTCCTCGGTGGTAATCAGGGTGCCTTCGCCATCGACGTGGATCGAGCCGCCCTCCAGCACAAAACCCTCGGTGCGGTAGCGCGCGGCCCGTTCGATTTCGAGGATCTTGCTGCCCACCTGGCAATCGCGGTTCCACGGCGCATACAGGCCGCCGTCAAACCCGCCCCAGGCATTGAAGTCCCAGTGCACGCCGCGCACCTGGCCGTCGTTGTTGATGACGAAGGTCGGCCCGGTGTCACGCACCCAAGCGTCGTCGCTGGACATCTCGACCACGCGGATATTGGGCACGTCCAGGCGCGCCCGGGCGTTTTCGTATTGCGCCGCCGACACCGCTACCGTCACCGGCTCGAAGCGCGCGATGGCCTTGGCCACCGCAACGTGGGCGGCCTGCGCGGGCTTGCCGCCCAGGCGCCAGTTGTCCGGGCGCTCGGGCCAGATCATCCAGGCCTGGGTCTGCGGCGCCCACTCGGCCGGCATGTAGAAGCCGTCAGCGCGCGGGGTGCTGTGCAAAGTGGTCATGGCGATCAGGACTCCAAAGAACCGTCGAGGGTCTTGAGGGCGCCGTACAGGTTCGGCCGGCGGTCGCGGAACGAGCCCCAAGCGCTGCGGATGTGCTCCAGCTCATCGAGGTCGAAGCTGTGCACCAGCACGCCTTCTTCGGTTTCGTTGAGTTCCTGGACCTTCTCGCCGAACTGATTGGCGATGAACGAGGAGCCGTAGAAGGTGATGTCGTAGCCGTCCTGCTCTTCGTTGCCGATGCGGTTGCTGGCGATCAGCGGCATCAGGTTGGCACCGGCATGGCCCTGCTGCACGCGCTGCCAGTGGTCGCGCGAGGAGATGGTCTTGTCATGCGGCTCGCTGCCGATGGCGGTGGGGTAGAACAGGATTTCCGCGCCTTGCAGCGCCATGCTGCGGGCGCACTCGGGGAACCACTGGTCCCAGCAGATGCCCACGCCGATTTTCGCGTAGCGGGTGTTCCATACTTTGAACCCGGTGTCGCCGGGGTTGAAGTAATACTTTTCGTGGTAACCAGGGCCGTCCGGGATGTGGCTCTTGCGGTAGATGCCCAGGTTGCTGCCGTCGGCGTCGATGATGGCGATGCTGTTGAAACGCGCCCGCCCAGCCAGCTCGAAGAAGCTGATGGGCAGCACCACTTGCAGTTCCTTGGCGATTTTCTGGAAGTGCTTGATGGCCACGTTGTCGTCAACGTGGGTGGCCAGTTGCAGGTAATCGGGGTTGGGCTTCTGGCAGAAGTACGGGCTCTCGAACAACTCCTGGATCAGGATGATCTGCGCGCCCTTGGCGGCGGCTTCGCGCACCAGTTTCTCGGCGGTCTCGATATTGGCTTCGAGGTCCCAGGAACAGGCCATCTGGGTGGCGGCGACGGTAACGATACGGCTCATGAATCATCTCCTGGGGGGGTGGTCGGCCGCCCAGGATAACGGGGGCCGATGACAGAGCGGGGAACGCGGGTAGATATGGAGGCCTTTATAGCCGATAAAAATCGGCTATTGAAGTCTGAAATTATCCACCCATCTAAAAAGCTGCATTTATTACCGATAACAATCTGACTTCATACGCTGAAAATCATCACGGCAGACCTCTACAACCCCTCATCCAGCACCTTGGACAGCATATCGACGAAGAAATCCACACTCTGGCGGGTGGTGACCATCGGCGGCTTGATCTTGAGGATGTTCAGGTAATCGCCGGTGGGCTGCATGAAGATCCCCAATTCCCGCAGGCGCTCGCACAGGGCCGCGGTTTCTTCGCTGGCCGGCTCCAGGGTGGCGCGGTCGCGGATCAACTCCACGCCCAGGTAGAACCCCGAACCGTGCACCGCGCCCACCAGCGGATGGTGCTCGGTCAGGGCTTGGAGGCGGGCCTTGAAGTGCTCGCCCACCACTTGGGCGTTTTCCCAGAGTTTCTCTTCGGCCATCACGTCCAGCACCGCCATGCCGATGCGGCAACTGACCGGACTGCCGCCCGAAGACGAGAAGAAGTAACCCTCGGCCTCCAGCGCTTCGGCGATTTCCCGGCGGGTAATCACCGCGCCCAGGGGCTGGCCGTTGCCCATGCCCTTGGCCATGGTGATGATGTCGGGCACCACGCCCTGCTCTTCAAAGCCCCAGAAGAACTTGCCCATGCGCCCGTAGCCGACCTGCACTTCGTCGGCGATGCACACGCCGCCCTGGGCGCGCACCTTGGCGTACACCTGCTGCAAATAGCCTGGCGGCAGGGAGATCCCGCCCGCGTTGCCGTACACCGGTTCGCAGATAAACCCGGCGACCTGGCGTTGCTGCCGCGCCAGGTTGGCCAGGGTCTGCTCCACGCTGCGCACGTAGGCCGGCGCACTGTCGGGGCCGCGGAACGGCCCACGGTAAGTGTTGGGCGCGGTGACCGGGTGCACCCAGTCGGGGCGGGTGCTCAGGGCTTGTGGGTTGTCGGCGATGGAGGTGGAAATCGCATCGGTGGCCACCGACCAGCCGTGGTACGCCTCCAGCACGCTGAGCATGTCGCGCCCGCCGCTGTAGGCCCAGGCCAGGCGAATCGCCAGGTCGTTGGCTTCGGTGCCGCTGTTGACGAGAAACACCCGGTCCATGGAGGCCGGCGCCAGTGCCAGCAAGCGTTCGGAGAACTCGGCAATGGCCGCGTAGTGAAACCGCGAGTTGGTGTTGAGCAGCGACCACTGGCGGCTCGCCTCCTGGGCCATGCGCGGGTGGCCGTGGCCGAGCACCGCGACGTTGTTGAGCATGTCCAGGTAGGAGCGGCCCTGCATGTCGATCAGGTGGTTGCGCCAGCCGCGTTCGATACGCGGCGGGTCGGCGTAATAGTGTTTTTGCGAGCGGGCGAAACTGGCCTCGCGGCGCGCCAGCAGGGCCTGCGGGTCGGTTTCTGGCGCGGCATCGCAGGCCAGCCCCAGCAGCGCCGCCGGGGACGGGCACAAGGCTTGCCACGCCGGGGCGCGGGTGGGTGAGCAAAAGAGCGGCGGGTCGAGTTCGGCGCTGCGGCACACTTGCACCTGCAACAAGCCATTGGCCGTGCCCAGCGCCTGGCCCTTGCGCAGCGCCGTGGCGGCTTCTGGCAACGGCACCACGCCCCATAAACGCAGGCTCGACGCCGCGCCATCGAGTTGCACGGCGCCCTCGCCCAGGCTGCGCAACGTGCCGTCGAACGGCGCCTGCACCGCCGTGCCCAAGGGCACGTGGAGCTGCACGTGCAGCGGGCAAGTCTCGGGTTCCACCGCGCTGTCGATGCGCGTGCGCGAGAGGCGGTACTGGCCATAACGGCTGGCCGCCAGGCCATGCACGGCCGCCGCTTCGGCCAGCAAACGCTCATCGATGCCGGCCTGCTCCCAGTTGCCCGCTTCGAAATGGGGGCTGAGCACGCCCAGGTCGAGCAACACGAACTCACGCCCCACCAGCCCTGGCAGCAGCGGCGCAAAGCCCTCGCTGGCCACGGGTGCGGGCACCTCGCCGACGGCGCTGAGAATCGCCGCTTCCATCAGGGCCAGCGGCACCGAGGTGGCCACGCGGAAAATCTCCCATTCATGGCTCAGGTTGTCGCGGCTGTACTGGTTGCCGGGGTCGATGCTCACCTGCTGCTCACCGCTGAGCACCAGCACCGCCGCGCGGGCCACGATCAGCGGCCACAACGCCTGCAACTCCTGGGGCAGCAAGGGGTTGACGCGGTGATAGGCGCGGATCGCCGGGAGGATATAGAAGGGGTCGCCCTCGGCATGGTGCAGCAACGCCGCGCAGGTCACCGAGAGGTCGGCGATGCGCCAGGTACGGACCAGATCGCCAAAATCGATCACGCCTTGCAACTGCCATTGGCGCTGGGGATCGCGCTGCCAGACCACGTTGTCGTCGGTAATGTCCAGGTGAATCGCCTGCACCGGCAGGCTCGCCCGCAGCGGCTGCAAACGTTGCTCGGCCTGCTGCGCGGCGGCGGCCACCTGCTGCTGTTGGCCTGCGTCGCCCAGCACCGGCAGCAAATGGGCGATCAACGCCTGGGCGTGTTGCGGGTCCCATTGCAGGGCGCGCTCCAGGCCTGGGTGCTGGAAGGTCGCTAAAGCCCGGTCCATCTCGCCGCACAGACGCCCCAGGCCAGCCACCAGCTCCGGGCCCAGGTGCTTGAGGTGGGTCAGGGAGCGGCCGTCGATGTACTCCAGCACGCGCACATGCACCGGCGCGCCGGCCACTTCCAGGGTCAGCAGGTCTGCACCGTTACGCGCGGCGAGCACCCGGGGCACCGGCAGCCCGGCCTGCCCCGCCAAGTGCTGGAGCGCCGCGTGCTGGGCGGCGAGTTCGGTGGCGGCGTAGTCGCCCCGGCAGATTTTCAGCACGTAGCGGCCCTGGTCGCTGTCCAGGCGATAGTTCAAATCCTGCTGGCTGCCCAGCGCCTGCAAGGTGCCGCTCAAACCGTAATGCACCTGGAGCAATTCCAGTGCCTGGGCCGCGCTGACTTGCGGGCCGGGCAGGCTGGCACGGTGAATCATGGTGGCGAGCGACATAGCAAAACCCCTGGGTTGAGAATCAGGCGCCTATCTCGCCACTGCGCTGGCGGTTACGCAAGCCCCTGCCGTCGTCCTACACGCGGCTGCGATTTATCCGAATTCTCCCGCCAGCCTTGCGCCGCCCGCCAAGGGGCGACAGGCTATGCTCCTTTTTGCTCCACGCCTGCTCCAGAAAGAAGGTCCACGACATGCGCATTCTCATCACCGGCGGCGCCGGGTTCATTGGCTCGGCCCTGATCCGCCACCTGATCGAGCACACCGATCATGAGGTGCTCAACCTGGACAAACTGACCTACGCCGGCAACCTCGAATCCCTGGCCAGCATCGCCACCAACACCCGTTACGAGTTCGTCCAAGCCGACATCGCCGACCAGGCCACCGTCAGCACCGTACTGGCGCGGTTCCAGCCCCAGGCCATCATGCACCTGGCCGCCGAGTCCCATGTCGACCGTTCCATCGATGGCCCGGCAGCGTTCATCCAGACCAACATTGTCGGCACCTACGCCTTGCTCGAAGCCACCCGCGCCTACTGGCAGACGCTGGCCGAGGCAGACAAACGGGCGTTTCGCTTTCACCACATCTCCACCGACGAAGTCTACGGCGACCTCCATGGCGTGGATGACCTGTTCACCGAAACCACGCCCTACGCCCCCAGCTCACCCTACTCGGCCAGCAAAGCGGCGTCCGATCACCTGGTGCGCGCCTGGCATCGCACCTATGGCCTGCCGGTGCTGCTGACCAATTGCTCGAACAACTACGGGCCGTTCCACTTCCCGGAAAAACTCATCCCGCTGGTGATCCTCAACGCCCTGGCCGGCAAACCGCTGCCGGTGTACGGCAACGGCCAGCAAGTGCGCGACTGGCTGTTCGTCGACGACCACGCCCGGGCCCTGCTCAAAGTGGTCAGCGCAGGTGAGGTCGGGCAGACCTACAACATCGGCGGCCACAACGAGCAGAAGAACATCGACGTGGTGCGCGGCATCTGCCAGTTGCTGGAAGAACTGGCGCCGCAAAAACCGGCCGGTGTGGCGCAGTTCGCCGATCTCATCACCTTCGTCACCGACCGCCCCGGCCACGACCAGCGCTACGCCATCGACGCCAGCAAGATCGAACGCGAACTGGGCTGGGTGCCCGAAGAAACCTTCGCCAGTGGCCTGCGCAAAACCGTGCAGTGGTACTTGGCCAACCTTGCGTGGTGCCAGCATGTGCAGGACGGCAGCTATCAAGGCCAGCGCCTGGGCAACAGTGACTTCAAAGACCTGATCGCCGGAGCTTGAGCATGAATGTCATCCCTACCCAACTGCCCGGCGTGCTGGTGATCGAGCCGAACGTGTTCGGCGACGAGCGCGGTTTTTTCTACGAAAGTTTCAATGCCCGGGCGTTTGCCCAGGCCACGGGCCTGGAGCTGAATTTCGTCCAGGACAACCATTCCCGTTCGCGCCAAGGGGTGCTGCGCGGCCTGCACTATCAGTTGCAAGACACCCAAGGCAAATTGGTGCGCGTCACCGCCGGCGAAGTGCTCGACGTGGCGGTGGACATCCGCCGCAGCTCGGCGCATTTCGGCCAGTGGGTGGCGGTGCGGTTGTCGGCACAGAACCACCGCCAATTGTGGGTACCCGAAGGCTTCGCCCATGGCTTTGTGGTGCTCAGCGAAGTGGCCGAGTTCCTCTACAAGACCACCGATTACTACAACCCCCAAGCGGAGCGCTGCCTACGCTGGGACGACCCCACACTGGCCATCGACTGGCAACTGGACGAGGCGCCGCAATTGTCGGCCAAGGATCAGGCCGGCCAGTGGCTGCGCGACGCGGACCTGTTCCCATGAAGATCCTTATCAGCGGCCAGCACGGCCAGGTCTCCCGCGAGCTGCAAACCCACCTCAAGGGCTTGGGCGAGTTGGTGGTGCTGGGGCGCGAGCAACTCGACCTCGCTGATCCCGCGCAGATCCGCCACCAGGTACAGAGCATCCGCCCGCACCTGATAATCAACGCCGCCGCCCACACCGCCGTGGATCAGGCCGAAAGCGAGCCGGACCTGGCCTTCGCCATCAACGCCACGGCGCCCCAGGTTTTCGCCGAGCAGGCACAGGAATTGGGCATTCCGTTGATCCACTACTCCACCGACTACGTGTTCGACGGCAGCAAAAACGCGCCGTACACCGAGGCCGATGCGCCCAACCCCTTGAGCGTATACGGGCGCAGCAAACGGGCGGGCGAGCAGGCCATCAGCGCCGTGGCGGGCCAGCACCTGATTTTGCGCACCAGTTGGGTGTACTCCACCCATGGGCGTAATTTCCTGCTGACGATGCAACGCCTGCTGCAAGAAAAACCTCACCTGCGCATCGTTGCCGACCAGATCGGCGCGCCTACCTGGGCCGCTACCATCGCCCGCAGCACGGCGCAGTTGATCGAACGCTGGCAGGCCGGCCGCGCCGGGCCGTGGGGCGTGTACCACTTGAGCGCGGGCGGTGAGACTTCATGGTTCGGCTTCGCCCAGGCCATCGCCGCACACCTGCAAGCCATGGGCCGGCCCTGTGCCAGCCTGGAGCCGATCCCGACACGCGACTACCCAACCCCCGCCACCCGCCCGCTCAACTCGCGCCTGGACTGCTCGCGCCTACAGCAGCAGTGGGGCGTCAGCCAGCCCGATTGGCACAGCGCACTGCACGAGTGCCTTGCAGGGCAGCACTGGGCATAATGCCCCCTCGCCCCGACAGCAATCAGAACGCCATGACTCCCACCCTTCCCCGCCGCCCACGCTGGCGCAGCCTGGCACTGCTGGCCCTGTGCCTGGCGCCGCTGCTGTGGCCGCTGGAGCACTTGGCCGAGCGCTACTACCGCAGCGAACTGGCGGGGCAGAACCGCCAGACCCTGGATCTCTACGTCGCCAACCTGCTGGGCACCCTGCACCGCTACGAGGTGATGCCCCAAACCCTGGGTGACCTGCCGGCGCTGCGGGCGGTAATCGCCGCGCCGCACCATCGCCTGACCCAGGACAACGCCAACCAGTTGCTGAAAAACATCGCGGTGCAGAGCGGCGCCGAAGTCATGTACCTGATGGACACCACGGGCAACACCCTGGCGGCGTCCAACTGGGACAAAAGCGACAGCTTCGTCGGCCGCAATTTCGCCTTCCGCCCGTATTTCAGCGAAGCCATGGCCGGGCGCCTGGGGCGGTTTTTCGGCCTGGGCACCACCTCCGGCAAGCGCGGCTACTTCTTCGCCGCCGCCGTGCACGATGCCGAGCAAGTGGTGGGCGTGTTGGTGGTCAAGGTCGACCTGGACCACACCGAACGCCTGTGGGGCAACACCCCCGAGCAACTGCTGGTGACCGACCACAATGGCGTGGTCATCCTCACCTCGCGCCCGCAATGGCGCTTTCGCGCAACCCGCCCCCTGACCGCAGCCGAGCGCGAATCGATCGCCGCCGTGCAGCCCTACCCCACCCGCGACCCGCAGCCGCTGAACCTCAACCCCGCCGCGTGGCTGACCCAGGTCCAGCAAATCGACGAAACCGGTTGGAGCGTGAGCATCCTCGCCCCGCGCACCCTGATCGACCGCCCGGTGCGCACCGTGCTGGTGATCGGCGGCGCGGCCCTGCTGGTGTTGATGCTGTTGCTGGGGCTGATGATGCAGCGCCGCCGCCATTACCTGGACCGCATCGCCTTCGAAGCCAAGGCGCGGCGCACCCTGGAAATGCGCGTGGCCGAGCGCACCAGCGACCTCGAAGGGCTGAACCGGCGCCTCAAAGAAGAAGTGCTGGAACGGGAAACGGCCCAGCAAGAACTGGTGCGTGCCCAGGATGACCTGGTGCAGGCCGGTAAGCTCTCGGCCCTGGGCACCATGTCGGCGAGCATCAGCCATGAGCTCAACCAGCCCCTGGCGGCGATCCGCAGCTACGCGGAAAACGCCGAAATCCTCCTCGACCACCAACGCCTGGACGACGCCCGCGGCAACCTCAAGCTCATCAACGAACTGACCGGGCGCATGGCCTCGATCATCGCCCACCTGCGCGCCTTCGCTCGCCGCGACCGCCATGCCCCGGAAAGCGTGGCCCTACAACCGGCCCTGGACGATGCCCTGGCCCTGCTGGCCAAACGCCGGCGCGCCATGGAAGTGGAACTGATCCGCGACCTGCCGGCCGCCACCCTGTGGGTCGAGGCCGGCGAAACCCGCTTGCGCCAAGTGCTGGGCAACCTGCTGGCCAACGCCCTCGACGCCCTCACCGAAAAAGGCCCGCCGCGCAAACTCTGGCTCAGTGCCCAGGCCACGGACGAGGGCGTTACCCTGTCCATCCGCGACAACGGCCCGGGCTTTTGCATGGAAGCCCTGGGCCGGGCCAGCGAACCCTTCTACACCACCAAGACCCGCACCCAGGGCCTGGGCCTGGGGCTGGCGATCTGTGACACCCTGATGCGCGCCTTTGGCGGTGAACTGTCGTTCGCCAACCACCGCGAAGGCGGCGCCCTCCTGACCCTGCGCCTGCGTGCCGGCGCACCGGGCGTGAGCCTGCAACCTCCCGAGGACCGAAGTTCATGAGCGCCCCCATCGACCACCGAACCCAGGTGCTACTGATCGATGACGATCCCCACTTGCTCCAGGCCCTGAGCCAGACCCTCGACCTCGCCGGCCTCAAGGTCCAGGCCCTGGCCGAGGCCCAAGGCGTGGCCGCGCGCCTGGAGCGCGACTGGCCGGGGGTGGTGGTCAGCGACATCCGCATGCCGGGCATGGATGGCCTGGAGCTGCTGGCCCAATTGCACGGCCAGGCCCCGGAGCTGCCGGTGCTGCTGATTACCGGCCACGGCGACGTGCCGCTGGCGGTGCAGGCCATGCGCGCCGGCGCCTACGATTTCCTCGAAAAACCCTTCGCCAGCGACGCCCTGCTCGACAGCGTGCGCCGCGCCCTGGACCTGCGCCGCCTGGTGCTGGACAACCGCAGCCTGCGCCTGGCCCTGAGCGAGCGCAACGAGCTGAGCGCGCGCCTGGTCGGCCAATCGGCGCCGATGCTGCGCCTGCGCGAGCAGATCGGCGCCCTCGCACCGACCCACGCCGACGTGTTGATCCTCGGTGAGACCGGCGCCGGCAAGGAAGTGGTCGCCCGCGCCCTGCACGACTTGTCGGCGCGGCGCAACGGGCCGTTCGTGGCGATCAACGCCGGCGCCCTGGCCGAATCGGTGGTGGAAAGCGAACTGTTCGGCCACGAACCCGGCGCCTTCACCGGCGCGCAAAAACGCCGCATCGGCAAGTTCGAGTTCGCCAACGGCGGCACGCTGTTTCTCGATGAAATCGAAAGCATGAGCCTGGACGTGCAGGTCAAGCTGCTGCGCCTGCTGCAAGAACGGGTGGTCGAACGCCTGGGCGGCAACCAACAGATCAAGCTGGACATCCGCATCATCGCCGCCACCAAGGAAGACCTGCGCCAAGCAGCCGACCAGGGGCGGTTTCGCGCCGACCTGTATTACCGCCTCAACGTCGCGCCACTGCGCATCGCGCCGCTGCGCGAGCGGGGCGAGGATGTGCTGGCGCTGTTCCAGCATTTCGCCGACGAAGCCAGCGCCCGCCACGGCTTGGCCCTGCAAACCCTGCAACCGGGGCAGCGGGCGCTGCTGCTGCGCCACACCTGGCCGGGCAATGTGCGCGAACTGCAAAACGTCGCCGAACGCTTCGCCCTGGGCCTGGAACTGGCCCTCGACAACCAGGAACCCGACGCCGCCACCGCGGCCCTGGGCAACCACTTGGGTGGCGGCCTGAGCGAGCAGGTCGAAGCCTTCGAGAAAAACCTGATCGCCGCCGAACTGACCCGCCCGCACAACTCCGTACGCAGCCTCGCCGAAGCCCTGGGCATCGCGCGCAAGACCCTGCACGACAAACTGCGCAAACACGGCCTCAACTTCGCCGACGCCAACAGCCACAACAACCCCGATGACCCGGATTGACCCACCCCACGAGACCCCGCCAATGAGCCGCGAGCGCCAACACCTGGAATCGATGCTGCACCACGACATCCCCCTGACCCGGGAAATGGGCCTCAAGGTGCTCGATTGGCAATCGGCGCAACTGCGCCTGCAACTGCCGCTGGCGGCCAACGTCAACCACAAGAGCACCATGTTCGGCGGCAGCCTGTACTGCGCCGCCGTGCTGGCGGGCTGGGGCTGGCTGCATTTGCGCCTGCGCGAAGAAGGCATCGACGAGGGGCACATCGTCATTCAGGAAGGGCAGATCAGCTATCCGCTGCCCGTCACCACCGATGCCATCGCCTTGTGCGCAGCGCCGGATGAGGCGCAGTGGCGCAAGTTCCTGGCCATGTACCGGCGCCACGGCCGCGCCCGCCTGACCCTGCACACCCGCGTGGTCAACAGCGACAGCGACGAAGACGCCGTGCGGTTTAGCGGGCAGTACGTGTTGCATCGGTGAAGGCCAACATTTTCAGCGCGCGTTAGGGCCTGGGTACGGGCGAGCCCGCTCCCTCAGGGCAGGCTCTCTGCCATAGAGGGCGGTCAGGGGATCTGCGGTCGGTTGGCCCAGTCCAGCATCGGCGCGGGCACGGGTTTGCCGAACCAGTAGCCCTGGCCCAGGTCGCAGTCGTGGTCGAGCAGGAATGCCGCCTGTTCCACCTGCTCGACCCCTTCGGCGTGGACCTGCATGCCCATGCTTTGCGCGAGGGCGATTATCACCCGCACGATGGCCGCGTCGTCCTCGTCCCAGGGCAGGCCGGCAACGAAGCCCTGGTCGATCTTGAGCTTCTGCACCGGCAAACGCTTGAGGCGCAGCAGCGACGAATAGCCCGTACCGAAATCGTCGATGGCCAGGCGCAAGCCCAGTTCGCGCAAGCGGTGCATTTGCTCCAGGGCCACTTCCGGGTCTTCCATCACCGCACTCTCGGTCACTTCCAGTTCCAGGAAAGCCGGGTCCAGGCCAGTGTCGTGCAGCACTTGGGCAACCTGTTGGAACAGCTCTCGGCGGGCGAACAGACGGCTGGAGACATTCACCGCGACAAACGACAGGTCCACCCCGGCCTTGAGCCACTCACACATCTGTGCGCACGCCTGGTGCAGCACCCAGGCGTCGATCTCGGCGATCAACCCGGTGCGTTCGGCAATCGGAATGAATTCGGCCGGTGCCACCAGGCCCCGCTCCGGGTGCTGCCAGCGCACCAGCGCTTCCACCCCCACCAGGCGTCGGCTGCGCAGGTCGTGTACGGGTTGGTAGTAAACCCGCAATTCCCCTTGTTCGAGGGCGCGGCGTAGCTGGCTGGCGATTTCCACTCGGTGCTGGGCGTGGGCGGTCAGTTCTTCGGTGTACAGCGCGTAACCCTCGCGCCCGGCGCTCTTGGCCTTGAACAGCGCCGAGTCGGCGTTGCGCAGCAGTTGCTCGGCGCTCAGGGCGTCGCTGGGGAACAGGCTGATGCCGATGCTGGCGTTGACGAACAGCGCATGCCCGCCCAGTTGGAACGGTTCCTTGAGGCCATCGATCACCCGTTGCGCCAGCGCCGCGGCCTGCATCAGTTGCGGGCAGCTCTCGGCGAGCACCGCAAATTCATCGCCGCCCAGCCGCGCCAGGGTGATGCCGGGGCCGAACATGCCCTGCAGGCGCTCGGCCACAGCCTTGAGCAACTGGTCGCCGACGTTGTGGCCGAGGCTGTCGTTGATGATCTTGAAGTGGTCCAGGTCGATCATCAGCAAAGCG
Source organism: Pseudomonas sp. MF08875 (assembly GCF_059862525.1). Taxonomy (NCBI): domain Bacteria; kingdom Pseudomonadati; phylum Pseudomonadota; class Gammaproteobacteria; order Pseudomonadales; family Pseudomonadaceae; genus Pseudomonas; species Pseudomonas sp. MF08875. The sequence goes on along the minus strand of NZ_JCBCUW010000033.1, from coordinate 47,807 downwards.
CACCCGCGCTTGTGGATCTGTGCCGACGCCAGCGCCTGGGCGGCGCGGTCGGTGAACAGCAAACGGTTGGGCAGGCCGGTGAGCGGGTCGTGGTGGGCCAAGTGGGCCAGTTCGTGCTCCGAATCCTTGATGGCGCTGATGTCGGAAAACACCGCGACGTAGTGGCAGACTCGGCCCTTTTCGTCGCGAACGGCCCTGATCGTCTGCCATTGCGGGTAAATTTCGCCGCCTTTGCGCCGGTTCCAGATCTCACCGCTCCATTCGTCATGGCTTTGCAGCGTGGCGAACATCTCCTCGTAGAACGCCTTGGAATGATGACCGGACTTGAACAGGCTGGGTTGGCGGCCCAACACCTCATCTTTTTGGTAACCGGTTATTTCGGCGAAAGCGCGGTTAACGTGCACGATCTGGCCTTTGGTGTCACTGACCAACACCCCTTCGCGGGTGCAATCGAACACGGCAGCGGCCTGGCGCAGGCGTTCGCGGTCGGCCTTGCGGTGGCGCACGGCGGCGTCGATGCCGAGGAAACTGAGCCAGCCGCTGCGGGCGGCAAAAATCAGCACGGCACTGAATAACGTCCACAGCCCACCATTGACGAGCTGCCAACGCGCCACGTCGGCAGATTCATCCAAGTGATTGCTCAATAAATAACCAGTAATCGACAGCCAGAGCAGCGATAACAGGAAGTAGAGCAGCGCTGCGCGTAAGGCGTCGCGAGAAGAAACCGACATAAGGCAGCCAAGAGTCCCTACGAAAAGTTGGGGATTATAGGGGAAAGAATCATTACGCCACTGTTATCTGTCGCCTCGGCTGGTTTTATCTGCGGGCATGGTGATAATGCGTCGGCAGTCTCTTTACTTAATCGAGGGCCAAACAGCCTATGTGGTACAACGGTTTTCTTGACTTGTCGCCGTGGCAACTGGTGGCAGTCACCCTGTTGATGACCCACGTGACCATCATCGGCGTCACGGTTTATCTGCACCGCTACTCGGCCCACCGCTCCCTGGAACTCAACGCGGGCCTCAAGCATTTCTTCCGTTTCTGGCTGTGGCTGACCACGGCGCAGAACACCCGCGAGTGGACCGCCATCCACCGCAAGCACCACGCCAAGTGCGAGACCGTGGACGATCCCCACAGCCCGGTCATCAAGGGCCTGTCCACGGTGCTGCGCAAAGGCGCCGAGCTGTACCGCGCCGAGGCAGAAAACCCCGAGACGCTGCGCATCTACGGCAAGAACTGCCCGGACGACTGGATCGAGCGCAACCTCTACACCCGCTTCCCGCTGCTGGGCGTGGCCTTCATGGGCATCATCGACCTGCTGCTGTTCGGCACCATCGGCATCACCATCTGGGCGATCCAGATGATGTGGATTCCGTTCTGGGCCGCCGGCGTCATCAATGGCCTGGGGCATGCCGTGGGCTACCGCAATTTCGAGTGCCGCGACGCCGCCACCAACCTGGTGCCGTGGGGCATCCTGGTGGGCGGCGAGGAGCTGCACAACAACCACCACACCTACCCCAACTCGGCCAAGTTGTCGGTGAAGAAGTGGGAATTCGACCTGGGTTGGGCCTGGATCAAGGTGTTCAGCTTCCTGCGCCTGGCCAAGGTGCAGCGCGTGGCGCCCATTGCCCACCGCGTCGAAGGCAAGGGCCACCTGGACATGGACACCGCCATGGCGATCCTCAACAACCGCTTCCAGATCATGGCCCAGTACCGCAAATTGGTGATCGCGCCCCTGGTCAAGCAGGAGCTGGAGCGGGTCGACCACTCGGTGCGCCACCAGTTCCACCGGGCCAAGCGCTTGCTCTCGCGCGAAACCAGCCTGTTGGACGACCGCCACCACGTGCGCATCCAGACCATGCTCGAACACAGCCAGGCCCTGAAGGTGATCTACGAAAAACGCTTGGCGTTGCAGCAGATCTGGGCCAAGACCAGCAGCAACGGCCACGACATGCTCGCCGCGATCAAGGAGTGGATCCACGAGGCCGAGGCCAGCGGTATTCAGTCGCTGCGTGAGTTCGCCGACCAGTTGAAAACCTACTCGCTGCGCCCCGCCACTGCCTGACCCCGCACCCCGGCGCGCCCCGTTCGCGGGCGCGCCTTGCGGAACTTCGTGCCTTTTCCCTTATCTCAAAGAGCCATTCGCCGCTGGCACGGCGTGCCCTTTGAGATTGTGCCGATGATCGATAAGCACCTACACAGCGCTTGCGGGCCGTTGCCGATGGCCGGCGCGGGCCTATTGCCGCCGGGCGAGCGCGCCCGGGACTTCTTCGAGCGCGCCACCCTGGCCTTCGACAAAGCGCGCCTGCAGGGCGCCCCGCTGGCATTCTTACGCCTGGAGATCGACGACCTGGCCCACGTCAACGCCCACTACGGCCAGCGCCAGGGCCTGCGCGTGCTGCGGCGCATCGCCGAACGCGGGCGTCTGGCCTTACGCCATGGCGATCTGTTCCGCCATCTCGAGGGTGAAACCTTTGCCGCCGTACTCAACGGTTGCCCGCCCGACATGGCCGCGCAAGTCGCCGAACGCCTGCACCAGACGATTCACGGGCTGAGCTTCGACCACGACCGCCAACACTTCAGCATTACCCTCAGTCTGGGCCTGGCCAGCCTCGGCGGCACCGACCTGAGCCTGCAAAGCCTGGCCCTGCGCGCACAAAACGCCAGCCGCGAAGCCAAGCATCTGGGCGGCAACCGCATTGCGCTGGGCTGAGGCCCGCTTGCTACAAAGCCATCAGCCCCGACGCAGGCGCGCCAGCTCCGGCAGGCCGAGCCGCAACAGGCGTGCGGTTTTGCTGCCGGCCAGGGCTTCGATGCCGTCCGCGGTGCGCAGGCGCGCCATTTGGGCGGCCATGTTCATCACCAAGGCTTCGCGCGAGTAAACCCCGCCGCCCAGGTGATAGATCGCCGCGATCAACTCACGCAGTTCCAGGGGCAAGCGCCAGCGGGTGCGCAGCGCCGAGCCGTAGGCCGCACCAAAGCGCGCCAGGGCCTCACCTACCTCTTGCTGGTCGTCCAACTCGCCGCCCGCCTGCAACCACTCCTGCAGGCAGCGCAGCAGCGCCAGGTCGCCCAGGCAATGCAGCATGCCCGCGCAATAACAGCGCTCCTGGTCCAGTTCCAGGGTGCGGGCCAGGCTGCGTGCATATTCGGCGGTGTGCAGCGACAGTTGCCAGTAACGCTCGGCGTAATCGGCCAGCGCCGGATCGCTCAGGCGCGCGCTGCGCTTGAGGGCCAGGCCCAGGATCAGGTTCATGCTTTGCCCGCTGCCCAGGCGCTGCAAGGCCTGGGGCAGGGTTTGCACCGCGCTGCCGTGATGCTGGGCCGCGCTGTTGGCGGCGGCGATCAGCACGGCGGTGATCTGCGGGTCGGTGCGGATTTCCTGTTCCAGCACCTTCAGATCCAGGCCTTGGGGGTTGAGGCTGCGCTTGACCGCCAATTGCACATCAGCCAGCAGCGGCGCGCCATCGGCCACGTCGCGGCGCCGCTCCAGAAAGCCATTGAGGCTAATGCCCCGCGCCAGGGCCGGCACCTCGCAGGTCACCGGCGGGCCCGCGCCCAGCAGCAACTCCCGCAAACGCTGGGTCAGGCCTTCCATGTCCAGGGGTTTGGTCAGGTAAGCGGTGGGCGCCAGGGGCAAGGCTTGGCGCACGCTGGCACTGTCGCTGCGGTGGCTGAGCAACATGAACGGGAGCACCGGGTTGCGCCGCTGCTGACGCACGCTGCGCAGCAGGCCCAACCCATCGACACCGGGCAACTCCCAATCGGCAATCACCAGGTCGTAGGGCTTTTCGCTAAACAGCGCCAGCGCTTGCTGGCCATCACCGCACACATCCAGCCGCGCATCGCAACGCACGTTCAGCACGACCTGCTTGAGCAAGTCTCGCGACCAGGGGTCCGCGTCCGCGATTAGCACTCGGGGTACAGCGGGTACATCAACAGCCGTCATCAGCACGCTCCAGACAATGGCTGAACCTTAGACAATGCTGGCCTTTCGATACAGCACAAAGCCCGAATAACCGCGCAAAGCCATAAAAAAACCCGCCGAAGCGGGTTTTTTGTCGATCAACTCACACTCACAGCTCGGCGAAGCACGCTTCGATGATCGCCAGGCCCTTGTCCAGTTGCTCGTCCGGCGAGGTCAGCGGCACCAGCACCCGCAGGACGTTGCCGTAAGTGCCGCAGGACAGCAGGATCAGGCCCTTTTCACGCGCCTTGGCGACCACTGCGGCCACCGCCGCCGCGTTGGGCTTGTGGGTGTCGCCATCGTCGAACAGCTCAACGGCGATCATCGCCCCCAGGGCGCGTACGTCGCCGATCACCGGATATTTCGCCTGGATCGCCTTGAGGCCACTCACCAAGCGTTCGCCCACGGCTTTACAGCGGTCGAGCAGGTGCTCTTCTTCAAAGACTTCCATCACCGCCAGGGCCGCAGCACACGCGATCGGGCTACCGGCGTAGGTGCCGCCCAGGCCACCGGGGGCGATAGCGTCCATGTACTCGGCCTTGCCGCAAACACCGGCCAGCGGGAAGCCACCAGCGATGGATTTGGCGAAAGTGGTCAGGTCGGCGGCAACGCCCATCTGTTCCATGGCGAAGAAGGTGCCGGTACGACCGGCGCCGGTTTGTACTTCGTCAGCGATCAACAGGATGCCGTGCTTGTCGCACAGCTCGCGCAGGCGCTGCATGAACGCTTTCGGCGCGACGTAGAAGCCGCCCTCGCCCTGCACTGGCTCGATGATGATGGCCGCGATGTCACGGGGCTCGGCGTCGTTCTTGAAGATGCGTTCGATGCTGGCGATGGAGTCGTCGACGCTCACGCCGTGCAGCTCGTTGGGGTACAGCGCGCGGAAGATACCGCCCGGCATCAGGCCCATGCCCGCCGAGTACGGCACGACTTTGCCGGTCAGGCCCAGGGTCATCATGGTGCGGCCGTGGTAGGCGCCGGTGAAGGCGATCACGCCGGCGCGGCCAGTGGCGGCACGGGCGATCTTCACGGCGTTTTCCACCGCTTCGGAACCGGTAGTGACCAGCAGGGTTTTCTTCGCGAAATCACCCGGCACCTTGGCGTTGACCTTCTCGCACAGCTCCACGTAAGGCTCGTACGCCAGCACCTGGAAGCAGGTGTGGGTCAGTTTGTTCAGTTGCTCGGTGACCGCCGCGATGATTTTCGGGTGCAGGTGACCGGTGTTCAGCACCGCGATACCGCCAGCGAAATCGATGAACTCGCGACCTTCGACGTCGGTCACGGTGGCGTTCTTCGCCGAGTCGGCGAAGATCGGGTGAATCTGGCCAACACCGCGCGGTACAGCGGCTTCGCGGCGTTTCATCAAAGAAGCGTTTGTCTTGCTCATAAAGTCCTCATTCGCCACTCATCGGGTGGCGCAGCTCAAGGATTACGTGGTGGGGAGGCAACTACGCCAGCATGCGATGATCGACTGCCACAGCTTTCCCGGCCACTTCGAATAACGGTTTGGAACGCGCCAGGGGTCAGCGCTCTCGTGCCCCTGGCGTTTGCAGCATTCCCGGCCGGGCTTAGATGCCCAGGCAGAGGTATTTGATTTCCAGGTAATCCTCGATCCCGTACTTGGAGCCTTCACGGCCCAGGCCCGAGGCCTTGATGCCGCCGAATGGCGCCACTTCGTTGGAGATCAACCCGGTATTGACGCCAACCATGCCGTATTCCAAAGCCTCGGCCACGCGGAACACCCGGCCCAGGTCACGGGCGTAAAAGTACGACGCCAGGCCGAACTCGGTGTCGTTGGACATCGCGATCACTTCGGCCTCGTCCTTGAAGCGGAACAGCGGCGCCAGCGGGCCGAAGGTTTCTTCCTTGGCCACGGCCGCGTTCTTCGGCACGTTGACCAGGATGGTCGGCTCGAAGAAGTTGCCTTCCATGGGTTTGCCGCCGGCCAGCAGTGTGGCGCCTTTGCTCAGGGCGTCGGCGATGTGTTCCTGGACCTTGGCGACAGCTTTTTCATCGATCAGCGGGCCAGTGGTGGTGCCCTCCTCCAGACCGTTGCCGATCTTGAGCTTGGCCACCGCCACCTTGAGTTTTTCGGCGAAGGCGTCGTAGATCGAGTCCTGAATGTACAGCCGGTTGGCGCAAACGCAGGTTTGGCCGTTATTGCGGTACTTGGAGATGATCGCGCCTTCGACGGCCTTATCCAGGTCCGCGTCGTCGAACACGATGAACGGCGCGTTGCCGCCCAGTTCCAGGGAGACTTTCTTGATGTCCTTGGCGCATTCGGCCATCAGTTGACGGCCAATTTCGGTGGAGCCGGTGAAGGACAGCTTGCGCACGGTGGGGTTGCTGGTCAGCTCGCCGCCGATGTCGCCGGCGCTGCCGGTGACCACGCTCAACACACCTTTAGGGATACCGGCGCGGTGCGCCAGCTCAACCAGGGCCAGGGCCGAGAACGGAGTTTGCGAGGCAGGTTTGATGACCATGGTGCAACCGGCGGCCAGGGCCGGGCCGGCCTTGCGGGTAATCATCGCGGCCGGGAAGTTCCACGGGGTAATGGCGGCGGTCACGCCGATCGGCTGCTTGATGACGATCAGGCGCTTGTCGGGCTGGTGGCCGGGGATCACATCGCCGTAGATGCGCTTGGCTTCTTCGGCGAACCACTCGATGAACGAGGCGGCGTAGACGATTTCGCCCTTGGCCTCGGCCAGCGGCTTGCCCTGCTCAAGGGTCATCAGGCGGCCGAGGTCGTCCTGGTTCTCGATCAACAATTCGTACCAGCGGCGCAGCTTGTTGGCGCGCTCCTTGGCGGTCAGTGCACGCCAGGCTGGCAACGCCTTGTCTGCGGCCTCAATGGCCCGGCGGGTTTCAGCGGCGCCCATTTTCGGCACGGTGCCCAGCACTTCGCCGGTGGCCGGGTTGGTGACCTTGATCGTCTGACCGTTGTCCGCGTCGACCCAAGCACCGTCGATGAAGGCTTGCTGGCGGAACAACTGGGTGTCTTTGAGCTGCATGTAGGCTTTCCTTAACAGCACCGCACAAGGCGGAGCGAATTGTTGATTGTTAAAAAAGGCGCCTCAAGGGCTGCCGTCAGGAAATTCATTCACCGGGCCGAAGCACAATCAGCGCACGCGGGAACGAGCGTGCGGTTCAGCACCCAGACAAGAGCGTTTGAAATCTCAAACGAATCCTAGGTTCAAAGGGGGTAAAGGACAATAGGTTGTTCGAAAAAAAGAACAAAACCCCCTCGCCCTGGCGGCACTTTCAGATCAACGCCCGCCTCCGCCGCCCGACGGGTAAAAAACACCTGTCGATTCAGCAGCATGGACGCCCGCAATGCATATGAGTATCATGGCGCCCGCATTGCACCAGTAGCTCAGCTGGATAGAGTACTGCCCTCCGAAGGCAGGGGTCGTGGGTTCGAATCCCGCCTGGTGCGCCATATAAAACAAGGGCTTAGGTGAAAACCTAGGCCCTTTTGTTTTTCATGTGTCCAAAATGTGTCCATTCTGTGCCCATCCAAATTGGCACTCGGAATGTAGCGACACCATTTTGACCACTGCCCTTATCTGCAGGGCGCTGGTAGACACTAATGGCTTTTATGAGCGGTGACGCGCAAGGCGTCACTCAGCCTCTCCAGGCAACTCAGTTACTCGCTTCAGTAAATCGCCCAGCTCGCACCCCAGATACTCACAGAGCAGATCAATGTGATCAGTCGAGGTGTTATAGCCAGGCGTGTTGGCTATGCGCGACAACGTGGCTCTCGAAATGCCCGTGGCATCACTCACGTCTTGAAGGGTGATTCGCCGCTTTTCTCTGAAGGACTTCTCGTCCAACTGCTGTTTGAACATCACGCGAATCATGGTGGGTGACCTTGCTCAGGTAGATCACTCATTTTGCATTCGACTCAAATTTGAGTCAAAAACAGCTTGAAAGTCTCAAATGACTCGTTATTATCACATTCGAGCCAATAAGCTCATATTTGATTCATTTGAGTCTGGAGAGAGAAATGAGTGAAATTTATCTGACAACAGATGAGCTGTCTCAGCGCATCAAATACGACGCGCGGACCATCCGGAATCGCTTGAAGGATTCAGTGCTGCTGGAAGGCATCCACTACTTCCGCCCTTTTGGCGGTCGGAAAATTCTTTTCATCTGGGAAGCTGTCGAGCGCGACATGGTGAAGTTTTCACGCGGCAATGGCTTCGGCATCCCGATGGCCAATGGCGGTGTTTGCCATGGGTAAGATCGTCGCGCGAAAAGAAACGGGAAACCTGTTCTTTGACTTCCGCTATCTGGGCAAGCGGTGTCGAGAGCAAACCACGCTGGCCGACACGGCAGCCAACCGTAAAAAACTGCAGAAGCTCCTCGAGCGAATCGAGGCCGAGATCACCCTTGGCACCTTTGATTACAACGAGTATTTCCCGTCAGGGAGTCAGGCTCAGGTAATCAGCAGGCTTAAGGCTGGGCGTGGGGATTCGAAAGAACCGATCTTTCGGGACTTCGCCGAACTCTGGTTCGACGAGAAACAGATGGAGTGGCGGCAGAGCCATACCAAAACAGTACGGCTGACACTTGAAAAACACCTGCTGCCTAATTTCGGCAAACAAGAGGTCAGCGCCATCACCAAGGCAGACATCCTGGCTTTCCGCTCGGCACTCGGCAAAGTCCCCGGGCAGAAAGGTCAGAGTCTGTCAGCGACGCGAATCAACCACATCATGACGCCATTGCGCATGATCCTTAATGAGGCGGCTGACCGTTTCGAGTTTACGTCACCCTTCCTCGGCATCAAATCCCTGAAGGTGCCGAAAACGGATGTTGAGCCTTTCACCCTGCAAGAGGTGTTGCAGATCGTAAACGCAGTCAGGGACGACTTTCGCCCGTACTTTACGGTGCGCTTCTTCAGTGGGATGCGCACCGCCGAAATTGACGGTCTGCAGTGGAAATATGTCGATTTTGAACGCCGCCAGATCTTGATCCGAGAAACCTGGGTGGGCGGCAAGCTCGACTACACCAAAAACGACGGCTCTCAGCGTGAGATCGATATGTCCGGCCCTGTTTATGAGGCGCTTAGAGAGCAGCACAAACGCACAGGCAATGAGCAGTTCGTGTTCTGCACCCGCGAGGGCACGCCCCATGAGTACCGAAATATCAGCAACCGCGTGTGGTACCCCCTGCTGCGCAATCTAGGCCTGCGCAAGCGCCGCCCTTATCAGAGTCGGCATACCGCCGCGACACTGTGGCTTGCTGCGGGCGAAAACCCAGAGTGGATTGCCCGGCAAATGGGGCACACAACAACCGAGATGCTGTTCCGCGTTTACTCCCGCTATGTGCCCAACCTTACGCGCCGGGACGGCAGTGCCTTCGACAACCTGATTAAAGCCAACCTGCAAAGCTGAGGACAGAACCGATGAAACTGATCAAACATGGCAACGTCATCAGCCTGGGTACGTCCTTGGAAGTACGCGAGCAACGCTATCTAAAGCATCTGGCATCAGCCTTGAGCCACTACTTGGAAAACCCACAGGGCAGTGAGTTGGTTTTCCGTTTGGGCTCAGGTTACGAGAAAGACAATCGGCAGGCGTTGGATACGTGGGTGAGCTATCACCGCGATGAGATTTTCGCGAAACGGCTAGAAGGTCAAAACCCTCTGGACTACCTGATCAACAAAATCGAGCAGCTTGTCCAGAGCTGAAATAAGCACTCAAGGGGCCGGAAGGCCCCTTTTCTATTGGAGCGAGTGCATTCAGGTAGTGACGCAAAAGGATGAGCCGGGCTAAAGACCATCGACTAAACATGGCCTGTAGAACATCTACTGCACAAAAAGCAGTTGACGAACCTTAAGGATAGGGAGATATTGATCTCGCCATCAGCTCAGTACGTTTTGTACGGAGCAAAAATGAGGTGCGACAGGTGGCAGCCTGTCGCGATTGCAATAACTGACGGTTAGGAGAGCTAAAGCCATGAAACTGTACCAAATCACCTACGACCTGCGTAAGCAGCGTAACTACCAATCCCTGTATGAGCGCATTAAGGCCTATGGCTACTGGTGTCGACCGCTGGAATCCACCTGGGTTATTGCCACAGGTCAGAGTGCCATTCAGGTGAGGGATAACCTCAAAGCTGTCATGGATGCTGATGACGGCTTGCTGGTAACCCGCCTTCAGGGAGACGCTGCATGGTATGGGTTGGCACCCGAGCAAGCCAAATGGCTGCAGAATCAGTACCAGAGCTGCGAAGTCTGAACCACTCTTGCGCCAAGGACGGCGCTTTTACCCAGGGCTATTTATGCCAACCCCATTACTTAAATTGAGCGAACTGGCAGAGGTTCGCTCCGGCTACACCTTTCGCGGTGCGCTGGAGCATGATCCGTCCGGCGATGTTCGTGTGCTGCAGATCAAGGATCTGCGACACAGCGCTGCGATTGAGCCCGATAAGCTGATTGCCATTACCTGGGACGCTCGCACTGCTGCGCCCTTGCTTCAGGCTGGCGACATCGCCGTGATCTCCCGCGGCGACAGCAACAAGGCTGCCCTTTATAACGATGAGGAGCCCGTTGTCGCGACGAGCCAGTTCTTTATTGTCAGCGCAAAAAAACCAACCGTATTACCCGAATACCTTTGCTGGATGATCAATTTGCCGCAAAGCCAACGCAGCCTCGAACGCAGCGGCAGCGGCATCCAGGCCATCAGTAAAGGCGCCTTGCAAGACATGGCGATTCCTCTCCCCCCGCTTGCCACTCAGCAAAAGCTGATCGACCTGCAGCAGCTATGGGATGAAGAAGACCAACTGATCGCGCGCCTACAAACCAACAGAGAGCAAATGCTGCAAGGCATTTACCAGCATCTTATTAAGGATTGACCCATGAGCGACAAAGTAAACCAGGACGACATCAATAAGGCGCTGTGGGCTGCCTGCGACACCTTCCGCGGAACCATCAGCGCGGACACCTATAAAGATTTCATCCTCACCATGCTGTTCCTCAAGTACATCAGTGATGTCTGGCAGGACCACTACGACAACTACAAGAAGGAATACGGCGACGAGCCGGAGCTGATCGAGGAAATGCTCAAGAACGAGCGTTTCGTGTTGTCACGTGATGCCAGCTTCTACGCCCTCTACGAACGTCGCCATGAGCCTGGCAACGGTGAGCGCATTGACCAGGCGCTGCACGCCATCGAAGAAGCCAACGGCACCAAACTCAAGGATGCCGGCAAGAGCGTGTTCCAGGACATCTCCTTCAACACCGATAAGCTGGGTGAGGAGAAGCAGAAGAACACCATCCTGCGCCACCTGCTGGAAAACTTCGCCGGGGCCGAACTCAACCTCAAGCCGTCCCGCGTCGGCAGCCTGGACGTAATCGGTAACGCCTACGAGTACCTGATCAAGAACTTCGCCGCCAGCGGCGGACAGAAGGCTGGTGAGTTCTACACCCCACCGGAAGTCTCCGAATTGATCGCCGAACTGCTCGACCCGCAACCGGGCGACACCATCTGCGACCCGGCCTGCGGCTCGGCCTCGTTGCTGATGAAGTGCGGGCGCAAGGTGCGCGAACACCACAACAGCAAGCAATACGCCCTCTATGGGCAAGAAGCCATCGGCTCCACCTGGTCGCTGGCCAAGATGAACATGTTTCTCCACGGCGAAGACAACCACAAGATCGAGTGGGGCGACACCCTGCGCAACCCCAAGCTGCTCGACCAGAATGGCCAGCTGCTGAAATTCGATATCGTCACTGCCAACCCGCCGTTCTCACTGGACAAATGGGGCCATGAAGAAGCCGAACACGATCAGTTTGGGCGCTTCAAGCGCGGGATCCCGCCGAAAACCAAGGGTGACTTCGCCTTTATCCTGCATATGATCGAAACCCTGAAAGCCAAGACCGGTCGCATGGCGGTGATCGTGCCTCACGGCGTGCTGTTCCGCGGCTCCAGCGAAGGCAAGATTCGTCAGCAACTGATTGAGGAGAATCTCCTGGACGCAGTAATCGGTCTGCCGGAAAAGCTGTTCTACGGTACCGGCATCCCCGCTACGATCCTGGTTTTCAGCAAAGCCAAGACTGATGAAAACGTGTTGTTTATCGATGCCAGCCGAGACTTCAAGGCTGGCAAAAACCAGAACATCCTGGGTGATGAGCAAATCAACAATGTCCTGGTCACCTACCGTCACCGCATCAACTCGGATAAATACAGCCATCGCGCCAGCCTGCAGGAAATCCGCGATAACGATTACAACCTGAATATTCCGCGCTATGTGGATACCTTCGAGGAAGAAGAAGAAATCAATCTATTGGCGGTGCGTACTGAGCGCGAACAACTAAAAATGAAACTGGCCAAGCTGGAAGTACAGATGGATGGATACTTAAAGGAATTGGGTTATGGTGCGTAGCATTCAATTAAGCAACCTACCCACTGGCTGGAAACATGATTACCTCGACAGATTTACTGTGCGCGGCAGTGGCCATACTCCTGACAAAGAGGAACCCAGCTATTGGAATGGTGGAATTAAATGGGTTTCGCTTACCGACTCATTTAATCTAGACAAAGGTTTTATCTTTGAGACGGATAAGGAAATATCCGAAGAGGGAATTAAAAACTCTTCTGCAGTTCTTCATCCGGCTGGCACCGTGATCCTTTCTCGTGATGCTGGTGTTGGCAAGAGCGCTGTTCTGGCTAGCCCAATGGCGGTAAGTCAGCACTTTATGGCATGGCGCTGTGATAATAGCGAAAAAATGAATAGCTGGTTTCTATATAACTGGCTCCAAGTTATGAAACCAGAGTTTGAGCGCCAAGCGGTGGGTTCCACAATAAAAACTATTGGGCTTCCCTATTTCAAAAAATTAAAAATTGCTACTCCGCCTTACCCTGAACAAGAAAAAATTGCCAGCATACTATCCACGTGGGACCTGGCCGTTATTAATGTCGAGAAGCTATTGAATAATAGCCGACAAAAGAAAAGGGCTCTAATACAACAACTACTTACGGGGAAGAAGCGTCTTCCTGGATTTGATAGTAAATGGAGTGTTTTTTCTCTTGAGGAGATATTTGAATTCAGAAAAGGAAAAGGTCTTTCTAAGGAAGTGCTCTCTGAGAGCGGAGAAAAGTGCGTTCTATATGGGGAGCTATATACAAAATACGGAGAGGTGATTTCTAGGGTTTTTAGCAAGACCTTTGCGCAAGAGGGATTTATATCAAGATCTGGAGATATTCTGATACCATCATCAACAACTACTAGCGGTATTGATCTGGCAAACGCCACTGCAATATTAGAAGATGACGTCTTGTTAGGTGGCGATATAAATGTATTGAGGCCAATAAAGGAAATCGACTCATGCTTTATGGCTCATTTGTTAACGCACATCAAGAAACATGAAATTGCATCAAAGGCGCAAGGGATAACTATTATACATCTCTACGCCAAGGATCTAAGAAAAATCAATGTTTACATTCCTACTGATGTGAGCGAACAGAATAAAATATCTTCAATATTAGCTACCGTAGATGATGAAATTCAAAAGCTTCAAGCCAAACTTACCTGCCTGAAACAAGAGAAAAAAGCTCTAATGCAGCAACTGCTCACCGGCAAGCGCAGGGTCACTGTGGATGCCTAGGAGGCTACGTGAAGGATCGCACCATTAGTTTTCAACTGACCGACTGCACGGGGCATGCCGCGAACTTTCAAAGCTTGCGCTCCTTGCTGGCTTTCTTTGAGGCAGAAGCCAGCTTTTGGAAGGAGCGTAAACAGATCGTCCAGACCGAGAGAAGCATTACCAACCATACGCATCTACATGCAGGTGAAGTGTTCGCCCAAGCGATTAATACGATAAAGGATTGGAAGGAAAACATAGACGCTTGGACGGACGACGATCTAAGCCGTCAACTGCAGCAGCTTCAGCAAAGCTATTTTCAGCGATTACAGCGAGACTGGCTTTGGAGTGGCCACCCTTTTGTGGAGCCATTTGTGCAATGCCTCAAAGAACATGGTGAAACTACGGGCAGTGCCTTCTTAGATTTTTCGATTCGAAATTCAGTACAAAGTATTTCTAATATCGAGCATTTCAAAGGTTATATGTATGCCTACGAATTTGCCAACCAAGATTCTCAGATAACAAAGCGGCGCAATGGCGAAAAAGTATCGCTCGGACATCTACGAACACAGTTCGCTGAAGCCAAAGATATGTTGTTTGCTGAAGTGGACGAGCTGAAAACCAGCATTGAAGACTGGGACATACAGAACAGAGCAGAGAGCAGCAGGCTTGTACGGGTACAAAAAGCCTTAGGCCGCCGCAAGATAAAAACACAGTCCAATGCATTTGAACGGCAACTAACCGAGTGGACTGAAAAAGTTTCAATCCTTGAGAAAACCTACGAGGAGAAGCTGAAGCTGAAAAAGCCTGCAGAATACTGGGCTAAATCGGCGCGTAGGTATGGGATACAAGGTGGGCTTTGGACGCTGGCTATTGTCGCGTTAGTTGTCGTCGCCGCCATTAATTTTCAAGAAATCTTTGTTACCTGGTTACAAGGTCGCGAGACCCCCGTGCAGCTCAACACGATCCAGGGCGTAATTCTCTATGGCTCCATTGCCGGTGTGTACGCCTTTTTATTGAGGGTGCTGTCGAGGCTGGCTTTTAGCTCGTTCCACTTGATGCGCGATGCTGAAGAGCGTGAGCAGCTGACCTACCTGTATTTGTCGCTCACTAACGAAGCAGAGATCGACAAGGAATCGCGGGATATTGTCTTGCAGGCCTTGTTTAGCCGCAGCGAAACCGGCTTGCTGGCTCAGGAGCACGGACCAACCATGCCCGGAGCATCTGAAATGCTGCGCTCAACGCTAAAGAGGTAGGGGCCAAGAACATGGATGCTAATGACCTGATTCTTTACACCAGTGACGACGGTGAAGCTCAACTGATACTGCGTGTACTGGATGGCCAAGTATGGCTAACGCAACTGGAAATGGCCGAGCTGTACCAGACCAGCAAGCAGAACATCAGCTTGCATGTGCAGAACGTCCTCGCTGAGGGCGAGCTGGTAGAGGAGGCAACCGTCAAGGAAAACTTGACAGTTCAATCTGAGGGCTCGCGCCAAGTCAGGCGCAATCTAGCGTACTACGCCCTGCCGATGATCATTGCCGTGGGCTACCGCGTGCGCTCGACCCGTGGCACCCAGTTCCGTCAGTGGGCCACTCGCACCTTGGGTGAGTACCTGCAGAAGGGCTTCGTAATGGACGACGCCCGGTTGAAGGAACCGCGCTGGGACTACTTCGATGAGCTGCTCAAGCGCATCCGTGACATACGGGCCTCGGAGAAGCGCTTCTACCAGAAGGTGCGTGACCTCTTCACCCTGGCCGAGGATTACCGCGCCAATGAGCAGGACACCGCCCGCTTGTTTGCCGAAGTACAGAACAAGCTGTTCTTCGCCGTTACTGGCCATACCGCCGCCGAGCTGATCGTGCGCCGTGCCGATGCCGACGCGCCGAACATGAACCTGCTCAGCTTCAAGAGCGATCGGGTACGCAAGGCTGATGTAGTCGTGGCCAAGAACTACCTGAATGCCGAGGAGCTGGACCAGCTCAATCGCCTGGTCAGCATGTTCCTCGATTTCGCCGAACTGCGTGCTGAGCAGCGCCAGCATCTGCAGCTCGCAGACTGGCGTCAGTACATCGACAGCTTTATGGCCTTCAACGAGCAACCGCTGCTGCGCACCGCCGGCAGCATCAGTCATGAGCAGATGAAGCAGGTTGCGCACGAGCGTTACGAGACGTTCGACCAACACCGCCGCAGCGCCGAAGCGCTGGCAGCGGACACGCAAGAGCTGGCAGCCTTGGAGCGTTTGGAAAAGCAGCTGAGTGCAAAGAAGAAATCCAAGTGACCGGACTACCCGCTTACTCGATCAGGGAGTTACACCATGGAGTTGGAACAACTGCGCGCACTGCTGGCGAAGGCCGAGCGCTTTTATCAGCCTGAACGGGAGCCGAGTATTTTTGCCCTGGGTGGGCGCGGCTACTACGAAAACCCCACTACAGATCTGCTGGCGTTCTTTCTCAATCCAGCGCAGGTGCATGGACTGGAAGAGTGCTTCCTCACTGCGCTACTGAATTGCCTGCCCAACACCTCAACGCTGACGCCTAGTTTGCGAGCGGCGCCCCAGCGCGAGGTGGTCACCCATAACAGCAACCGAATCGACCTGGTGCTCCCCGGTGATGGATGGGATCTGCTCTTGGAAAACAAGATTTTCCACGGACAAGTTAACCCCTTTGCCGACTATGAAACCTTCGCTCAGCGCGAACTAAACGACGGTGAGCGCCCGCTGGTTTATGCCGTGCTCTCCCCATCAGGCAAAAGCGTGCGGGCTACATGGCATGGCCTGAGTTATGCGCAATTTATTGAAGCCGCACGTCAGCAACTGGCCCAGCGCATGCTGACTCATCCTGTAGATAAGTGGCAGGTGTTTGCCCGCGACTTCCTGCTGCATCTGGAAAACATCACTGTGGAGAAGGCCATGGACGCCAAAGCCGTCAACTTCGTTATCGAACACTTGCATGAAATCAACAAGCTGACGCGCCTCAAGGACCAGGTCATCGATGCCCTCGACGCTAAGGTGCTCGACAAACTCGATGCCGAGGTGCCCGGCTATGCGCGTTATACCCGGCGGCACAATTGGAAGAATGGCCCCGCCCTGCGTTATGCCTCTGACAACTGGAAAACGTGGTCCGACGTTGTGCTCTACCTGAGCGGTGCGAACAGCACGATGAAACCCTCGGTACGGGTATACCTGTGTGATGTCGATGAGGCGCTGCAAGAGCAGGGCCGGAAGCTCTTCACGGGTAACGAAACCAAGGTATGGAGTGAGGGGAAGAACAACAGCATCCTGGGTTTTAGCTGGGTGCTGGATCACTTTGATGAAGAGGAAGTGCTTGGCCTGATCGTTGAGAAAATGAAGCTGTTAATGACTTTCGAAAACGAGTTACGTACGCAGGTCGGTCAGCATACTGAGGCTTGATTACATTGCCCGCTAGGTTAGCTGGCGGGATTGGACCATGTGGTAGCCATGAGGGCTGCCGAGTGATTGCAAGGAGTTGGGTGTGGGTTTGCAAAAGCGTATCGGGGATTTGGTTGCCAGCGTAAGCGAGGGCATGTTTGAGCGTGAAGAGATCATCGCGGTATCTCTGCTAGGAGCACTCTGCGGGCAGAATACTTTTCTGTACGGGCCGCCCGGCACGGCCAAGAGTTTGATTTCTCGCCGTATAGCCTGCGCCTTTGAGCAGCCGACCTACTTCGAGTACCTGATGAATCGCTTCAGCACGCCTGAAGAGGTGTTTGGCCCTGTGTCCATCAAGGCGCTGAAAGAAGATCACTACATTCGCAAAACAGATAATTACCTGCCCAAGGCCGAGTTCGCCTTCCTCGATGAAATCTGGAAGTCCAGCCCCGCTATTTTGAATACCCTGCTGACGCTGATTAACGAGCATGTGTTCCGTAATGGCGAAGCCATTGAGAAAGCCCCGCTCAAGGCCCTGATTGCTGCATCCAACGAAACACCAGATGCCAATCAAGGCCTGGAGGCCTTGTTCGACCGCTTTATTGTGAGGCTGATGGTGGGGCCCATTCGTGAAGCCCAGCACTTCGATAAGCTACTCAATAGCAAACCGACCGAAGCCAAAATCGACATACCCTCGGCTCTTCAGGTGAAGTCCAGTGAATGGGCTGAATGGATGGCGCAATCGCATCAGGTCAAGCTGTCTGCAGAGACGCTAACCATCATTCACTTGATTCGCGAGCAACTAGAGCAGCAATACGAAACGCTCAAGGTTTATGTCTCTGACCGACGCTGGCAGCGTGCCGCGATGCTCATGAAGGCAGCAGCCTTCTTTAATGACCGAAAGGAAACCAACCACAGTGACGCCTTGCTGCTGCAGCACTGCCTGTGGACGCATGAAGAGAATCGTCAGGCTGTCTGGGATATCGTTGCGGAAGCGGTAAAGGCCTGTGGATTTGATAGCGGTATAGATTTAGCTGCGCTTGATAAAGAGAAAGAGGCGCTAGATAAAGAAATTCATAAAGAGCTTTTTTATTCAGTCGACGTATATGATTCAGTGAGAATCGAAGATAAAGAATTTTTCCGCTGCACCGGAAAATTTAAAGCCGATGGAGGTTATTACAATAACTATGAAGAGCCCTTTGATATATACATATCAAAGGAAAAGCTAAAATCAAAAGACACCTTTCATCCTGTAGATGAGCGCGGGAATGAAAACGACGAAATTGAGTGTTCCTTTGATGGTCAAGGCACTTGTCAGCTCGACTATATATCCCGCAGCATAAATTACAAAACAATAAACTTTACTCCGAAAGTCTTGTTTCATAAGGGCGACAAGAAAAAAGATATCAATAGCCGGTTGATTGCTTCGTTGTCAGAGTCGGTTGGCGAGGTTAGAAAACAATTGAATTTGACTCTAAAGGGTGTAGAAAGAAGGGCTAAAAATCTTGAAGGTTCATTTACGTCACCTTTTGTTCCGCCCGAGAAAAGCACCATAGCTATTTCGGGAATAATGTCTCAAATAGACGGCTTACAGTTGCGGATCAAAGACTGCGAGCGACTGGAAACACTATGCAGCTAGATTCACTGGCTAGTGCTGCTAGTAATATCGACGACAGTTTTCGGGAAAACTACTCGTCTTTATTAAGGAATTCTGATTCGGTTGCAAGTCATGTTGCCGAGCGAATTCGTCTGTGGCAGTTGGCCTCTGCTGAAGAGCTAAAAGCCGAGTTTCCCTTTACGCAATATGAGCAGCAGCTATCGGACTGGCAAACCCGGAACCAGTCTCCCCCTGTTTCGAGTGCAGAACTGGCTGCAGCTGTTGCGGACTATGTTGCGCTGTGCCGAGCCGCCAAACTGCCGGACAATCAGTCTTTTTGGCAGCGTGAGCTGGCAGCAGCGACGGCCTCTCAGACTGTTGAGAAAAAAGTTCAGGTCGATAGCGCTGTGAGCGCCCGCCTTTTGCGAGATGAATGGCAAAAGGCACTGGATAAGGCGCGGGCAGAGTGGGAGCTTGAGCGTATATCCATGTTGCGCCGGCAGTTCATGGAGGAGCTCGAAGCATTTCTGCAGTTACTGCAACAGCTTCACCAACAGTTGGAAATGCTGGGGTTGGACCCAGGTATGTTCCTTGACCTCTCCAAAGGTAATTTGTCCGCACAAGAGATCGAGCGCTTTAAACGTTGGGCCACATACTTGGCCAATGATCCGGGTGTTCGGTCGCTCTGTGATTTGCTGGGCAAGCTACGCCAGCTGGAGTTATCCGAGCGTATCGAGCGAGCCCAGGTGCGTTATACGCAAGACATTGAGTTACCGGATATCAATTCGCGAGAAGAGATCATCGGCATTCGCCTAGGGCGTGACATCGAGCATGTGCTGCCCAGCGAGTTGGCACTACTGGCTGACCCCGAAACGTCCATTCTTTTCGACCTCAAGTACGTCGAGTCACGCCTGATGTGTTTTGACATGCAGGGCATTCAGCGCGTGCAGCAACATCACCAAAAGGAAGAGCTGCGTAGCGTTGAAGAGGCGGCAAAGCAGGGCCCAATGGTGATCTGTATCGACACCAGCGGTTCTATGAGCGGTATGCCTGAGACGGTTGCCAAAGCCGTGGCGCTCTTCATTGCAGGTAAGGCCAGGCAGCAGAAACGAGCATGCTATTTGATTAACTTTTCCACCGGCATCAAAACCCTGGATCTTGGCGACGACTTTGGCATGGAGGCATTGATCAAGTTTTTGGGTATGTCCTTTCATGGCGGTACGGATGCTATCCCGGCATTGGATCATGCGTTGGGCGTGATGCAGAGTGAGGCCTATGAATGTGCTGATCTACTGATGATTTCAGACTTCATCATGGCTAGCTTGCCGGGGCAGCTACGCCAGCAAATTGAGCGGCAGCGTACTCAGGGCAACCGCTTCTACTCCCTGGTTGTGGGCAATTGCTTTATGACTCAACGTTTAACCAGCCTTTTTGATCATGAATGGGTCTATGACCCGCACAGCAGCCAGATTCATGAACTGATTGGTTTTCAGCGAAAATTGGATGGCCGCCCGGAGAATCACAGCGCATGACACCAACACCGAAGTTTCAGGAGGAGTACAGCGCAAAGCTTCCTGCTCTGGCGCTGTTATGCAACCTCGGCTGGGAGTTCATGTCACCCGAGCAGGCTCTGGTCGCGAGGGCTGGTAAGAGCGATGAAGTGGTGTTGCGTGATGTGCTACGTG
Source organism: Pseudomonas sp. MF08875 (assembly GCF_059862525.1). Taxonomy (NCBI): domain Bacteria; kingdom Pseudomonadati; phylum Pseudomonadota; class Gammaproteobacteria; order Pseudomonadales; family Pseudomonadaceae; genus Pseudomonas; species Pseudomonas sp. MF08875. The sequence continues at coordinate 27,584 of NZ_JCBCUW010000033.1, read as the reverse complement.
AGCAGCTGAGTAAGCGGCGCTTCCTGTTTGGAGGCGGTGAATATCCGCTTTCCGCAAAGGCTATCGATAACCTGATCAGTGAAGTGTGCAGCCCGGCGCTCAATGAAGGGCTTCAGGCGGCCAATGAGCGGCTTTACAACCATTTGCTGTACGGCATCTCGGTAACTGAGTTCGTGGATGGCAAAAAAGCCAACCCGACCGTGGCATTGATCGACTGGCATAACCCCGCCAATAACAGCTTTATCTTCACTGAAGAATTTCGCGTACTGCGCAGTGGCGGTGTGGAAGCCCGCAGGCCGGACATTGTGTGCTTCGTTAACGGCATCCCGCTGGTGGTGATCGAGGCCAAGCGTCCCGACAGCAACGCGCTGAAAGGCCCGACTATAGACGAAGGTGTTTCACAGAGTCTGCGCAACCAGCGCCACGATGAAATCCCACGGCTTTTCGCTTACAGCCAACTGTTGCTGTCGATCAACGGCAGCGATGGGCGCTACGCCACCTGCGGCACACCTGCGAAATTCTGGGCAGCTTGGCGCGAGGAAGATATCGCCACCGCTGAGTCGTATGTGCTGAAGAATCGCAAACTGAGTGCCGAACAAAAAATCTCTATTTTTCGCCATCGTCCAGCGGCAGATTTGCATTGGTACGAAACCCTGATTGCCGGTGGCGAGTTAGCGTTAACCGGTCAGGATCAGCTGCTTATCAGCCTGCTTTCCCCTGCCCGTCTGCTGGAGATGACCCGCTACTTCACGCTGTTCGATAAGAAGGCCGGCAAGATCGTCGCCCGCTATCAGCAGGTTTTCGGTATCAAGCGACTGATCGAGCGGATTGGTCACAAGCGCAAGGATGGCGGCCGTGAGGGCGGAGTAATCTGGCATACAACCGGCTCGGGCAAATCCTTCACTATGGTTTTTCTGAGCAAGGCGCTGATCCTGCATGACTCTCTCAAGCAGTGCCGCATTGTGGTGGTCACTGATCGGGTTGATCTGGAGAGCCAGCTGAGCAAGACGTTTGCCTCGGGTGGTGAGCTGGCCGGCAAGAAGGACCGAGAGGCGGCTATGGCCACTTCCGGGACGCGCTTGGCTGAGCAAATCGGCAAGGGTAATGAGCGCATCATTTTTTCGTTGATCCAGAAGTTCAACAGCGCCACTAAGCTGCCTCAGTGCGCGAACACCAGCGCCGACATCATCGTACTGATCGATGAAGGCCACCGCAGCCAGGGAGGTGAAAACCATATCCGCATGAAGCAGGCGCTGCCCAATGCGGCCTTTGTCGCGTTCACCGGCACGCCTCTACTCAAAGATGACAAGACGACGAATAAGTTTGGTCCAATCGTGCATGCCTACACCATGCAACGTGCGGTGGAAGATCAGGCGGTGACGCCACTGCTCTATGAGGAGCGCATTCCCGATCTGGATGTGAATGAGCGTGCTATCGATAGCTGGTTTGAGCGCATCACCGAAGGGCTTAACGAGCAGCAGAAGGCCGATCTCAAACGCAAGTTCGCCAAGAAAGGCCAGATATACAGCGCTGATGACCGTATTCGTCTGATTGCTCTGGATATCGCCAACCACTTCGTGAAGAACATCGACGAGGGTCTCAAAGGCCAGCTGGCCTGTGACAGTAAGGCCTCGGCAATCAAGTACAAACAGTATCTGGATGAGGCGGGGTTGTTTGAAAGCGCCGTGGTGATGAGCCCGCCGGATAGCCGTGAGGGCAACACCGATGTGGATGAAGCGGCCTCACCTGAGGTAACCCAATGGTGGAAGAAAAACGTTGGCAGCACCGATGAGCAGGCTTACACCAAGCAGCTCATCGAGCGCTTCGACAAGGATGATTCGCTCAAGTTGTTGATCGTGGTGGACAAGCTGCTGACGGGTTTCGATGAACCGAAAAACACCGTGCTCTACATCGACAAGCCGCTCAAGGAACACAACCTGATTCAGGCCATTGCTCGGGTAAACCGCCTGCATCCGCTAAAGAAATTCGGCCTGCTTATCGACTACCGCGGCATCCTGTCCGAGCTGGATACCACCATTCAGAAGTATCAGGATCTGGCTTCGCGCACCCAGGGCGGCTATGACATCAATGACATCGCTGGCCTCTACAACCAGATGAGTAGCGAGTACAAACGGCTACCTCAGCTGCACAAAGACCTCTGGGCGATTTTTTCCGATGTGAAAAACAAAGGGGATATCGAGCAGCTGCGCCAGGTACTTGTGCCCAAGATGCAGGAACGTGACCGCGAGTTGGTGGATGTGAACCTCAAGGTGCGCGATGACTTCTACGAGGCCCTAACCGAGTTCGCCAGCTGCCTGAAAGTTGCTTTGCAGTCTGCGTCCTTCTTTGAAGACACCAGTTTCAGCGATACCGATCGCGCTAACTACAAGGAAACCCTCAAGCAGTTCTCCAGCTTGCGCCAACTGGCCAAGCAGGATGCCGGTGAAACGGTGAACTATGACCAGTACGCCGAACAGGTGCGCAAGCTACTGGATAAGCACGTAGTGGGCGTGGAGGTGAAAGACCCAGGCGGTGTTTATGAAGTCGGCAAGATGGGGCAGCAGAAGCCCGAGCAGTGGAGTGAAGACAAGACGCGCAACGAAACCGACATCATCAAGACCCGCGTGAGCAAGATGATCGAGCAGGAGTTGCGTGATGACCCCTATGCTCAGGAAGCATTCTCCAAACTGCTGCGCCAGGCCATCGAAGAGGCGGCAAAGCTGTTTGATCATCCGCTCAAGCAGTACCTGCTATTCCACGAATTTGAGCAGCAGGTGCAGGCCCGTAAGCTTGATGAGCTGCCTGATGTTTTTGCGGGTAACCGGCATGCCCAGGCGTACTTCGGTATTTTCAAGAAAAGCCTTCCTGACGCCCTCACTTCAGCTGATGAGCAGGTACAGGAACACTGGGTAAAACTGGCTTTCAGCCTGGATGAGATGGTCATGACCTCCGTGGCTGAGCATTCAATCAACCCGCAAAATATCGAAAGCGATATCCGTAAGAAGCTACTGCCGTTGCTCTTCAAGGAATGTAAAGCGGTGGGCGCTGGTATGGATCAGGCGAAAGCCATGGTTGAGTGGGTGGTGCAAATCACGCGAGTAGGCTTGTCCGGCGTATGAGCGTACCCATCGTCATAAGTGCTCCTTCTCCCTCCGCAGTATCGAACTGGCTGAGCTTTCACTACGCCGATGAGTTGATACAGGTTGAGCGAAGGCAAAAGACACGCGAGGTTTCACGCATTCTGATCAAGGTTGATCCCGACTGCCGCGTGCGCGTCAGTGCGCCGGACGGCGCTAGCGATGAACAAGTATTGGCCGCGCTGAAGCGACGCGGGCGCTGGATCTATGAGCAGCTTCGAGAGTTTCGTGCGCAGCTCACGCATGTCCGCCCACGGCAGTACATCAGCGGGGAAAGTCACTACTACCTAGGCAAGCAGTATGTGCTCAAGGTTATCGAAGCGCCTGATGAGCTACAGCAGGTGCGTTTGTTGCGAGGCAAGCTGGAAGTGTCTGTCCGGGTGAAGTCGGCAGAGAAGATTCGCGAGCTCCTGCACACTTGGTACAAAGCCCGCGCCCGTGAGGTGTTTGATCGACGCCTAGAGGCCGTCCTGCAGCAAGCCCTTTGGGTTGCTGCCAAACCACCACTGCGCATTCTCAGTATGCAAACGCAGTGGGGCAGTTGCTCCCCTGCCGGCCGCATCACGCTCAATCCTCATTTGGTTAAGGCATCCCGCGAATGCATCGACTATGTGATCTTGCATGAGCTTTGCCACATCGCCGAACACAACCACAGCGAGCGATTCTACCGGCTTATGCAGCAGGTGATGCCGCAATGGGAAAAGACCAAAAAGCGACTGGATGGTATGGCGGCTGCTTTGCTGAATGGCTAATGATTTCTGGGGTTTGGTAAGAGTGCCTTCCCCGATGGTGGCCAAGCCTTCCGCAATTTAGAACGGCTCAAAAGCTACCAATTCGATAGCAGCCTTGAAGCCGAGTGTTGGGGGCCAAAAACTCAGTGATTTAGACCCTATAAAATCCAATCAACTTTCCCCGGTTTAGAAATATGCAAGGTATCCAAACTTACGAAGCTTACTAGGTATGAGCAGTTTCCCAGTCAGCCAAAAAAGCTTCCGTCAGGCGATGCTTGGTCTTGTACTCATCGACGATCCCGGCTGATTTCAACCTGCTAAAGGTCGCATTCATCGAGGCTTTATTGGTTTTGTTGCCCGGTATACGCCTGGTTCTCAACGCATCGGTAACCCATTGGCTGCGAATGCGGGGCCGTTGATCGTTCAACATATCCATAACCAAGAACGTCATGTAGCCTTTGCTGATGGCCCATTTTTTGGCAAACGCGTCGGGTAAATCTTTGGTCTGCTGGGCAGTGATGTCCAGACCAAACCATGCAACGTAGTCATCAGCATGGAACGCAGTGCCTTCGTGCAGCAGCTTCGCTACTTTGGCTTTTAGGCCATCATTAAGCGCAGGGTGAGTGACTTGCTGTATCGCACGCTCAAGATCGCCCCCTGCCTGCTTCAATAGGCCGGGCTGTAGGCCATCCAGTAATGAAGTCCAAAGCGCATACAAGTCTGCAAAAGCAGACCAGCCCTGCTCGATAACGCCTGGAAATTTGTATCGAAGATCACCCACTCGACGATCTTCGGCTGGCAGGGAACTCATGCCGACCAAGGTAGCCCGAGCGCCATCCACTAGGATGTTGAGCGGGGTTATGTTCCGATGGGTGAACCCCAGTCTGTGTAGATAGCCAAGCCCCGCGAGTAATTGCTCCAGCCAGTACCGGAACTCCTCGGCACTGATAGACGCTTGGTCAAACAGCGTCTCACCACTCGCCCATGCTCGGCTGATGAAGTAAGCATCGCTGTTAGGGATTCGAGCAAGATCGAATACTCGCTCCAGTGCGGGATGATAAATCTGAGAGAGCCGATGATATTGATCAGCCACAAGCCCCCAAACTTCATCTGCATCGTCGTAAATCTGAACCGCGCAATCGAAGCGTCCTGCGACATGACGAGATCGCCAGATGCTTGAGAAAGCATCCTCATCGACCTGCTCGACCAATTCATAACGATTGTCGAGAACTGCTCCTGGCTCAGCCTCAAAAGGAGCGCCTGATGGCGCAAGTGCAGTTGAAGCTCGCTCGCTCATAAGGTTCGCTATCAACTGTGATAGGCGCTCTGAGGTCTCCTGCCCTTCTGCATCGTTGCTTCCGGAGATTTCCCAATGAAGCGTGTCGACCAAGGGTTTAAACAGCGAGGTGATGAGGTCGATATCGTCGCCAGCGCTATGGTTGTTCAGGACATCGATAAAGCAAACCTCACCCGCATCAGTGAGATAGATTGAATTCACGGAAACCCTGCCCAGGGTGGCTCCACGGCGATGGATGCCTTGGATTGCTGTTAAGGCAGAAATCAGCGTTGACCTGGCTGACTCCTCGGAATGCTTCGAGAGATCAACCAGAGAGAGCGGTTTGCCCTTGGGCATGCTGATTGGCAGCACCATCAGCTCACCGTCATCAATCAGCGGCGCGCTGTAGGTCACGCCGGTTAAGCCAGCCAACTCTTGTAGTAACCGAAACTCGTCACGCAATTGCGCTTGAAGCTGATCACGCCGCTCCTGGCTCTCGCAATTGGGGCGATTCACGATTTTCAGCATCCACTTGGAGTTCCAGTTCTCCAAGCGATACTCAGCCATCCATAGCTCAAGGCCATTCTGATCCAGCAGGCACTGTGTTTTTTGGTACTGTTGGAATCGATTGTTTTCGGCTATCTGCTGACGCAATTGCCCTAGAGTGGCGAGGACAAGCTCGCGCTGAGCATCGATCAGCTCGTAGGCTTTTGTGGCTGTCAGCCCCTCAGCGCTGGTCAACGCCTTGGTGATCCCATCTGGCGTCCACACTTGTAGGGAGGGCTCATCTTTAATGAGCGAGATGCTATGACCTCTATCGCCGGTCACAAGCACAACACCCTGACACCAAGGCGCGTACAAACCTATTCCTGCCCGATTACGAATTCGGCCCGCAAGCACACGGGAGTTCTGGTTAGCCTTACGCAAAGCGTTATCAACAGGGCGACCATCAAGTAGCCAAACATCCTTCCCCGCTTCTAGCGTCCCGCTGTAGCCCTTCACGTCGATCAAATACACGCCCCAGTCACCGACGACGACGGCATCAATTTCCATTGCCTGACCGGTTTCTGTCAGTAGCTCGATGTTAGTCAGCAGCCAATAGTGATCTGGAAGGGCGGTTTTCAACAGAGAAAATACCCACTCTTCTGCTGCGTTTACTGCTTTGGCGAAGGGGACGTGCTTTGCCATGACTTACTCTTTATCCTGAGTTGTAGGGCTCAACTTAGCTGCGTCCAGCCTGCGGCAGCCCAGTCCAAATTCTCGGGTATCAGGTAGCGGTTACTGGCATCGGCCAGTCGCTGGTTAGCCGTTTCTTCTGCAACCTTGAACAGCCCTTTGGAGGCTTCAGCGTCGGGGATAAGGCTGCTGTGTTCGGCAGGGCTCAGGAGCCATTGGCTGGCCTTTGCAGAGTTCAGTTTGGCTTTGCCACCGCTAACCTGAATGGCAACAAATTCCTGGCGCATACGTTTGCCCTGGGGGCCTTGCCAGCGCAGCATTGCGCCAAGCAGAGCACCCTCTTCTAGTTCTGGTGTTTTTAGCATTGCAGCCAGACCGCCAAAATCGTGCTCGCAGGCTTTACCCAGCAGGTACTGCATCAGCTTGGAGTTGAGGTCGAGCATGTGGGTGTCAGGTCGACTTGCCGCCAGCTCACGATGCAAGGTTACTTCCATGCGCAGTGAGCCTTTGAGTGAAAGTCCCATATCACGAACCACATGTTCGGATAATCGTATACGGAGTAGCTGTTCTTTATGGCTGCGCTCAACAACTTCAACGCCCAATTGATCGAACATTCCCAGAACGAAGCTGTAGAGATGGTCTGTGGTGATTTTTAGCTCACCGTGCAGCTCATTTGGGTCGCTGGTAGCAGCGTGGGCAAACAGTTCGCGTTGTTTAGACGCAGCCGTGCGTGCCTGCTTTAACGCCTCATCGATACGCTCACGGGTTCTGTCGATACCGAGTTTTGTAGCTTGTTGCAGGATCTCTTCCACATCGATCAACTCGGCCAGTTGACCGAGGATTTCGTCTTTCAGGCCATCATTGAATTCGTGCTGCTGAACCTCGGCCAGATCAGTTACCACGCTGTCAATTCGTTCATACATTAGGTCGACGATATTCTGATCCAGGCTGTCTGTTTGCTGGATGTTGAACACGACCACCTTCTTCTTCTGTCCATAGCGATACAGGCGGCCAATGCGCTGTACGAGACGCATGGGGTTCCAGGGCAAGTCATAGTTGACCATGATGTGGCACTTGCTCTGAAGGTTGATGCCTTCCCCCCCTGCCTCAGTCGAAATCAGAAAACGCCCTTGTTCTTCAAAGCGCTTGATGGCTTCACGCCGTTCGGCATGCTGCATGGATCCATTGATTAACTCGACCTGATCACTGCCATAGTGCTCTGCTAGGGCATCCCGCAGATAGTTTTGAGTAGTGCGATATTCGGTAAAAATCAGCACTTTCTCATCGGCATTGGTTGCGTGAATCTTGCCGATGATTTCTTCGATAAACAGCTTCAGCTTAAGGTCATTCGCCTTTAGTGCGGCGGCCTCAGCAATCATGTCTTTCAGCAGCTGGACCTCGCCCGCAAAGAACTCGCGTGCATCGCTGGTGAACTGTTCTTCCCATTCACCCAGGTAGCGCTCATCGCTGGGCTCGTCTGCGGAAGTACCATTTGCTTGATCGTCGAGCAGGCGCTGGAGGCGATTACACAAGGCCCGGTGAATGGCCGCTGCGCTGGAGGCGGCCAGTTTGCGGTAAACCGTCATGACGAACCCAATGGCGTTGCCTTTACGGCCTAGCGATTCACCAGCGGCATAGCCTTTGCGCAGATAGTCCTGAAGCGTTTTATCGAACTCGACAGACTCTAGGCTGCTGGGCACCTGCAAAGCTTTGGTGATCTTACCTTGGAAGATGAAGTTCCCTTCTGCGTCGGTTACGTCGGCTTTGTGGTTACGAAATACCATGTCGTCCAGAATTTCTGGTTTCAGGTTGAGCGCCATCAGTTCGGTATGGCGTTCAGGGCGAAGCAGCTCTAGAAGTGCCACGAACTTGTCCTGCATGCCTTGGTGAGGAGTCGCACTCAGCAACAGCATGTGTTCGGTTTGACTGCGAAGTTTTTTCGCCAAGTCATAGCGCTCCGAACTATCCAGCTTTTGCCCGTACTGGCGGCGGCTGAGTCGATGCGCTTCGTCAAAAATCACCAGATCCCAAGGCTCGGCTTGGAGCAGGCTTTCCAGATGACCTTCTTGCTTGAGTCGATCCATGGAGCCTATTACGAATTTATACATGCTCCATTCACGTGGCTCATCAATAAAGAAGTCTTCTCCATAGATCAGAAACTTATCGAGCTTAAATTTATAGTAAAGCTCTTCTTTCCACTGTTTTGTTAGGCCAGCTGGCGTGATCAGCAGGATGCGTTTGACTAGATCTCGTTGCCGCAGTGCATGCAGCAGCATACCGGTCTCAATGGTCTTGCCGAGTCCTACATCGTCCGCAATCAGCCAGTTGTAGTTGCCGGATCCGAGAATACGATGCACCAAATTAATCTGGTGAGGCAGTGGCTCAATATCTAGGTGAGACAGGGCGCCGGTATTCTCATTCCACACTTTGATGGCATGGGCCAGCATGCGCAGGCGCATACGCTCTGCATCGTGTGCTTCGGTTTTACTGGCGGTGACAAAGCGATGTTTAACGCCCTTTACCTGACGCAGGTATTGATAGGGCAGCCAATGGCGTTCACAGCGCTCAGGAAAGTCGACCAATACTTGTTCGCTACCTGCCAAGGTACGCTGCTGCATGATGACGCCCTGGCCTAGTGAGCGAACACCGCTACCAGGGGTTTCGTCGACTACGTCCATGCCATTTTGAAAGCCCGAGCGCACGGCAGATGCATCGACATAGCCCAGCTTCTTCTCTGGGCTAAACCAGTGAACCTGAAGCTGATCTTCGGCCTCTTTAGCAATGGCCATTTTGACGATGCCCCGGCGCTCACTCTGGCCGCTGGGCAATGCTTGGCTGACCCAGCAACCTGGAACATGGGTAAGTCTGAGGGGCTTCATGGGCTAGTCCTTTATCCTACGGCTCAATGTTTGGTGAGGGTTGGTCGGTATGTTGTGTGTGCAAGGAAGATGCGAGCGACGCTGCTGACCATTGAGGCGGTACTTCATCAACATCATCGTCAATGCTCTGTTCCTCGGACTCAATGTCGCTAGGCATTTCAGCGTCTTCAGGCTGTTTCTTCGAGCGATTTTCGGCATTGACCGACGGCGTTTCTACTACTGGCGGCTTGTCACTGAAGTAGCAACCAGGCTCCTGAGGGTGTTTGGTTTGAAATACGCCATAGGCCCTAAGAATCTCGGTTTTCTCGTACTCCAGCGAGTCGCACAGACCCAGGTCGCTGTACTCCTCGGCAGGCAGTTCGTGAGGGTCGCAGAAGTCAAAGGTCTGATTGGCAGGTAAGCAACCTTCTAGGTTGGCAAAACGGAACCACAGATACCTGCCAAAGGCTTTAAATGCGCGACGCAAGACAATGTTCTCGTACCAAGATGTAAAGAGGTTTTCGAGGAAGACCTCGATTTCCTCCACCTGAGGCAGAGATTCAAAAGAGCGGACGATCAGCAAGGCTGTCGGCCATGACAGTACGTAGTGGGAAAGGCGGCTACTGCCGGTTTTATCAAACGCGATCCAGTAGATATCGTTTTCAGACCAGATCACTTTGATATGAGCAGCCAGGATTAACTCGTCAGGGGTGAGCCCTTTATCGATTTCTCTCTCAAGGGCTAAGCGAGTCTGTCCCCAGCCACTCATGATGAAAATTTGTTGGATCAGAGGCAGTGTGCTGAGTGGCCAGTTGGCCTTTCCGATCAGCTCAGCGGCTTTCTGAAGTGCACGGTCTTCGCGAGATATTTTGCCTGTAAGCCAATCTTCGGGTTCGGGAATGGAAGCTTCCTCACCGTCAAAGATTTCATCTGGGTCAAAGGCGTATGCCGCATAGTCGTCATCCAGGTCACGGAAGTCGTTGACATCATTCTGGTTGCCGTCTTCCTGCTCAGTCCCAAGCTCGTAAATCGACAAATCCTGTAAGTCATGATCGAAGTCGATGGGGTCTTCAGGATCTTCAAGCCCCAATTGCAGCTGAGGTGAAACCGGGATATTTAGTTCTAGATCACTCAGCGCGAGGTCTTCAGCATCCTCGTCCTCATCATTTTCGTCAGATATTTGATCGTGAGGTTGAGGTTCAGAAGCAGGAACCTCCGGGGTTGACGATGTCGCTGCTGAATCGTCTGGATTTAATAGTGATTCATCAGAACTCGATGGCTCTTCATCGCCCAAACCTGTTGGCTGGACAGAGATTATTGTGCGCCCCGATTTGTTGAATATCTTGACCTTGGCTAACCCTTCTTCCGCCTCTGCCTCCTTTCGTGGATGGGCAAGCTTGAGAATGGTTTTCGCGAAGGGCTGGGCGTTCTCATCCCCAGCCGAATGCTCATCGGAGGAGTCGTTTATAGCAGCCGTAGCATTATCAGGCGCGTCACTGGCTTTGGGCTCATCGTGGAGTGTTGAGGCTTCAGATGGCGTTGATTCTGATTGGCCCTCCCACCAGCCGTCAGTTTTCAAAGAGGGGTATTGAGAAGCCGTGTTCTGAATGAAGGTTAGCGAATCATCGGCGGTCGCGGTCAACGCGTTGTTGGTCGGAGTTGATGGGCTTTCCAGGGTAGTCAGATGCTCGGCTGAGTCATTGAGGAATGCCAGGTCACTGTCTGTTGGCAGGTGGTCTGTCGACTCTTCAGGCTCAATCTCGACAAAGGCCTGCTGTTGGCGTTTCAAAAGGAGAGCCCGCTGCATGGCCTTTGCCCCATCTATGGGGCGGCGTTGCAGCATGTACACACGGCTGAGCAGATTCAGGAAATCAGGCTCTTCAACCGTTTCAATGGCTTCTAGGAGAAGCGACTCGGCAGCCTGCAATTTGCTAGACGCGACCAGTTCGTTGACGTCTTTGATGAGCAGTTCTTTGCTGCGTTGCTTGCTCTTGATCGAGAGCATCTGCGGGGCGCGATGTTTTTTGAAATGAAGAATCAGTTCAAGCCTGCGCTGGATATCATCCGCTGACTGATGGCTTTTCAGGAATTCGGTAAGGAGTGTTCTGGCTGTGGCGTGCTGCCCCTGAGTCAGCAGAAGCGAAATAGCTTGGAGCAAGCCTTCCGAGGAGTGGCCTTTCAGGCACGAACGGATCTTCGTCTCCAGCTCGTTTGGATCCGATGCAGCGTAGCTCCACAGTTCGTCTAACAGCGATTCCCAATCCATTTCTATACCGACTCCGTGACGACACAGCCCATCTCTGCGCAAATCTTGGCGCGAAGGGTTAGCACTGCCTCATAGGGTTGTGGCCTGTGTCGTCCGTCACATTATCCAGACCGACCTTGTGGGTAAAGGCAAACAGCCATCAGAGCGTTAATTTCTTGTCTGGCTGGCCAGGGTGTACTCGTTTGACTCAATGCGCTTTGAGAGCTGTAGCAACTGAGCCTCGTGTACTCGAAGCATGGCTTTCAGCTCTGCGTTTTCATGCTCTAGCCCAATGATCGTGCGGCGGCGCAACTCGCTTATTTGAGTCTGGCCGGCGAGCAGAGCGTGAATGGCCAGATTTTTTTGCTGCATGATCAGGCAAATCAATCCAGAAACTGCGAGGGCGAGAATAACTAGCTCTCCATAAACCCACGGCTCCATGTGGTCTCCCGTGAAATTTTCGCAGATCGAATTGAACTGCCAGCAACACCTTATGTAAGGTTTAACGACATAGAAATATTGGTTACATGAACAGGTAAACTTTCCGAGCAGGATGCCCCGTATGAAACGCAAGCAATCCATAGCCAGTGTTCGTTGGGATCTGGCACTACGGTACCGATTGATTGAGACCATCGCGTTGTGGGAAGGACGCTTGACCACGGGGCATTTGATGCAGAGCTTCGGTATCAGTCGGCAACAAGCTTCGAAAGATATCAACAGCTATCTGGCTGACTACGCGCCCGGCAACTTGGACTACGACAAGCACATCAAAGGCTATGTACCCAATCGCCGATTCAGCCCGCTATTCATTGATGACAGCGCCAGTGCCTATTTGCATTTACTGAACCAAAACAGCGAGCGGGCACCACATATCGAAGGCTTAGCGCTGGCTTACGCGCATACCGAAGTGCTGAATGTGCCTGATCGCTCGGTTAGGCCCGAAGTCCTACGCCCGCTTTTGCGTGCCTGTCGCGAGGGGTTACGTCTTGAGTGCGACTACGTTTCTTTGGCCAATCCTGTAGCCGAAACACGCCTGATCGCACCGCATACCCTGGTTTACACGGGTATGCGCTGGCACGTGCGGGCTTACTGCGAAAAGAACCGCGACTACCGAGATTTTGTCTTGAGTCGATTCAGGGGTGAGCTGGACGTGCTTGGTGAGTCGGACCAAGTCCGCGATGCTGACGACGGTTGGAATCGTGAGGTCGAGGTGGTGATTGAGCCCGACCCTCGGCTAAAACCCGACCAACGCAGCATCATCGAGGTAGACTTTGGGATGCAGGCCGGACAGCTGAAAGTGGCGACTCGCGGGGCGCTGGTGCAGTACGTGCTACAGCGCTACCAGATTGATCCGCATAAAGTGCAGACCAAGGCCAGCGCCCAGCAGATTGTGGTCAGCAACCTCGATGAGCTATCCATCTGGCTTTACTCATAGAGGCGAGGGCGTTATTCCGCTGGGCCGTAAGCAATCCGGTCAAGCAACCAAAATATGTCACCCATGGTTGTTGCGAGCAATCCTGCATCAATTGAGCTGATCATCCACTTAGGGCACCTCCCGGTCATTGTGGGTGACAACCATAGAGGCCTGTAGTAAGCGGGTCGATCTGTTAGCTTTTCGTGCGTAAACAATTGGAGCAGGTTTCTGTGAGCATCGGCTTATGCAGTATCGGGTTCGCTCACTCGTTTGTGAAGTATAACTAGCCAACTCTGGCCTGTGCTCAAGAAGCTAGGAACCGCAACGCAAGAGATGCGGCTAGAATTTAGACCATGAATAATCCCTTTGAATAAGGGGTGACATTGTTAGCGGAAAAATACTCAGGCACGGAAATGCCAGTCGATGGAGGCCATCAGCATCAAGTAGCGCAAGGCAGCGCCGGAGTGATGGTTCTGCTTTGCCTCACCCTTCAACTCAAGCTTCGCCCTGATACCCAATTGTAGATTCGCTACATCATTGCTCTCTGGCGCGTTCTCACTGAACGGCCGGCGAGTGTTCCCGAGTTGCTGACGCCAGTACGACTTAGTGATCTTCGGTTTGTTGGTGTCGTAGACGATCAGCTCGATAGATCGGGCGGGAATACCTATGGCAGCGAGCAGCCACAGATAGTCTTGAGCATGTTCCTCGTCACGGTCGCGCCGGAATCGCAGCGTGGTTTCCGTCTTCCAGCAGCGCTCAACAAAATCATCAATCACGCGCTGAGCGCGTTCGCTGTCAGGGCCTTCGAGCAGCTCGTACAGGCGCTGTGCGTACTCGGTCACGGCCTTCCGTCCGCCATGTCTCGGAGGCGAGGGCAGCAGCGACAGATATGATGGATCGTCTGCATGAAGTACTTGTTGCAGCCTATGTTTCGGCCTTGGATCGTTTGCTCCAGGACGCTGCTGCATGCCGCGGATATAGCGTGCCCGCTCCAACATTAGCGCGCGCTCCTCGGCAGCAAACTCGACCCAGTCGAGATTGACCTCTCGACCTATCTGTTCGGCATATGAGGCATAGGCCAGCATCGACTCGATCGTTTGAATTCGCCCGATCGCCCAGTAATTCTCAATCTTCTTCGTTTGTATTTGCACGGCAGCTTGCCGAGCCCACTTATCGGCTTTGAGCTGCTTGATCCGGCCAATTATCTTCAACAGGTGCTCGGCATCCGAGGTCCCAGCCTTCGAGGGGAGACTCACTCGAGCAATCGAGGCGACGTTATGTGCACTGAACTGCCAAGCTTTGGGGTTCCACTGCCAGGCTAGTGCCAGGATCTGTGGCAGGCAGTGAACATAGTGCAGCAATGTGGTCTTGGGGCTGCCATGACCAAGCAGGGCACTGACAATATGAACAATGCGTCGTGTGGGCCCGCCATTAAGGAGTACCAGCTCACTACGCAACCTACCAAGATCCTGTAGCCACCGGCTGGTTTGCGGTAAATCACCGAAAATCAGACTTGGCGACACATCAGTGATCAATCCCGTCAGTTTGAGCATCAACCAGGTAGCGCATGAGTGGCGTAGATGGTGGTAATGAATCAACTGCGACCCCGTGACCGAACGCATGCACGCATGCAAAGCCGGCAGCAGCATGCTTTCGCTTATCCACTGTGTTTTCAGCTCCGGGATGCAGAACAGAAACTCCGAATAATCCCTCTCGCTTTCCTCAATCTGACGTTGCTGATACCAGCTCATCAATAACGTAAACTCGTCAGGCCCCAGCAGCATTCGAAGCGGCAGCCTCCTGACCGAGTTCTGGGTTTTAAGGCCACGCTGTGCGTGGGGGCGCACGAGCAGGTCAACGGGCAAATCCAGATCAAGCAGTTCCGCCAGCGTTAACTTGCGCATGTTTGGGTGACTTTGATGAATGCGCTTGCTGGCATCTGCTGCTAGCTGAGGCAGATGGATATCGCATAGCCGCAGCTTTAGAGCTTCGTTGCGTCGCAGACCAAGTCGAAATCCAAGAACTAGAAACAGTTTGGCAGCAGTCACTAGGCGCGGCGTTCGCAACTCCAGTCCACAGATGTCCAAGGCGCGCAAAACCGCCTGATATTGATCTTCGGAGAGGATACGTGCATCCACGCTTACAACTTCCTGACCGATACCCAGCACTGCATATGGACTAATCGGAGGAAAGTGGTAGCGACGCTCTAGGAACGTATGAAACTCATAAATCCCCTTGGCCAAAACCCGACGCTTGCCATCCGTGGGCTGGGCCTCGAGTAGACCTTCGTAGACGTTTTCCAAAGCATCTGGCTCCAGCCTGAAAATCGTCAGACCATCCAGCTGCGTCAGAGCGCCCCCAAGCAGCCGAACATAGCGGGCTACCGTTGACCGTCCTATAACGTGGCCATACAGCGAGCCCCCAGACAGCATAAAGCCCGCCCACTCCTTCACTAGGGTTTCATGCTCCCCGGCATGCTGATCCGACTGGATAGGTAGGTCGGCACGAATCTGCTGGCATAGCTCCATTAGCCAGCCAGGCGCGTCCTCCTTCTCCTGTACCTCAGTCGCACCTCCGGTGCTGCCTCCATACGCATCAGCAGGGTCCTCTAGTCCGATTAGCCCAAACAGCTCGCCCCATGACGAGGGGCGCAGAGACTGGGAAACAAACTTCTGCCGGCAGGCAAAATTGACCATTATCTGAGGCAGGCGTAACTGCATCTGTAGGCGCAGTAAATCTAGTAGCCCAGTCAAACTGCTTGGAAGATCGCAACCAGATACCCCAACTGACGTTAAAAACGCCCGGACGCATCGGATCTTGCCGCCCTTAGGCTGCAGCTGCTCCTTCAGAGCCAGGAGGTCATCCGCGCACCGAAACATCAGGGCGAGCGTGGCCGGGTCCGGAAACCATTGCCGGCACTCAGCCTCCGCCTTGCCACGAATGGGTAACGGCAGCCTGATCTCAGGCAAGCCCGCAAGCCAGTCGATCTGCTCGAGGGACACCGAAACGAGAGCATTCAGTTGCGCGACTTCCATCAGGCCACCGCCATACGAGGCACTCATCAGGAATAGGCCGACTCGCTCTGCAGGACACAGGGAGTCGAGCTCCCGTCTGAATCCATTCTGCATGGCCTGGAGCAACTGACGACTGAGACGTAATCGCTCAGCGGTGTACAGATCCGGATTGATCGGGTTTGCTGACCGATCAACTGCAATAGCCAGACGCGCCAGCGGAAACCCCGGGAGCTGAATACGCACCCGCCGAGTAATGCTGCGCAGCATGTTGCGCAGCGTGTGGTCAGTACCTAGCTGGGCCTCCAATTCGCGCACATGCTCAACCGTAACTTCTCGAATGGCACGTGTACCCAGTAACCACTGGCCCAGCGGCACCCCGCAATTCCCAGCGATCAGCCTCAGGCGCTCACGCATTTCTCTTTTCCAGTCCGGCTCATGAGGAGCTGCGGACCACAGATACTCGATCTGCTGGTCATTCAGGCGTGACATATTCATCGCACCACACCCCATCGGCTCCCCTGTACGTACCAGCCCAGTGATTTCAACAGCCGCGTAATCCAACTGCTCATTTCTTCGGCATAGGCTGCGGGGCAAAACGAGGAATAGTGATCTTGCGGCTCTTCTCCGCGCAGCCAGTGGCCCATGAATGCGGCTAGCGCCTCTGCAGGGCAGCCACGCTCGAACAGTTCTGTGCGGATAAACTTCCGGTAGGCGTTAATGCGGTGCGGGATATAGCCAGCCACTTGCTCCATATGTAGGTACAGGGTGGCGGGCCTGATCTCTATGCGGCGGACTCCGCTCTCACTGTGCGAGAGGAGGAAGCCGCGGAACCATCGCTCGTCACCTTCCACGGTGGCAGAGAGAAGGGTTTTCGAGATCGCCGCGCAATGTGCGAAGTAGTGGGCCAATTGCCGTTGCAGCATTTCAGGCACGCAGACCAGCCGGCTCATGTGCCGATCGCCACTGTCCTTATCAGCTATAGCGCCCATCCTCAGCAGCGGATCGAATTCGTCAACGAACCGCAGCGGGTTGCGGATAGCCCGGCAACCTGTGGATAGCATGAACATTTGCACAACCCACTGCGTGTACGCGTTATGCCAAGCAATTTGGCCATCTAGAGTAGAGGGTGGCTTCTTACGCAGTATGCTCGCCAAGGCGCTCACATTCGCTGAAATTGTCTCGGGCAACAGGCAGTGCGTCGCACCTACGCTCCCACCCTGATCAATCTCATCCATCTCAGGCAATTCGTACGCCAGCCCAGCACAGGCATAGACCTGTTGTAGAACCCGCCCTAGGGACGTACTGTAAATGCGTCGTAAATGGCTGGCCTTGGGCTGCAGGTAGTACTGCGGCGTCTGAGCAGATGGCAGTCGAACGCCAGACAACATCCCAGCGATGGCTATGTCGTGAGTATCCGCGACAAGCCGGTGGAACAAATAATTCCTTACCTTACCTAAGGTATACCTAGGGTCGCCTTTACCCAGGGTCGCGAGAACCCTTCTGGCCTCTGTGACCAGCGCTTCGGTCTGATGTGTAAAAACACGATTGGATGCTCGAGGAAAATGTCGCAGTAGCGCTTCGATCAACGCCGAGCTGCCGGCCAGATCAGGCAGTAGCAGGCGAGTCTGTGCGGATCGGACTCCAGCTGAGGCCTGCCAACGCTCATTTCCTGCCAGCTCAGGACGGCGAACACCTACGCTGAACTGCCCGGGCGCCCCTCTCACCAAGGCCACTCCATCGGAGCAGTCCATCTCCCGATCAACCACTATCAACTGAACGACATGGATTGGAGGTTGTCCGAGCCACAGACTGAGGTGCAGCATCAGGATGGCCTCCATCCGTAGCTGAACCTGCTCGCAGTCTTGGTTGCGATTCAGTTTTTGCCGACATGCTATGAATAGATCGCTGGCACCGAAAAGCAGATCTCTCAACTCCGCAAGCGTGAATTGGGCATAAGTAAACGGGACCTGCTGCCGGCTCCGTACAATGTGATTCTCGATACCCTGCTGGCTTAGCAGGTCAGCAACGAACGGTCGCTCAATACCGTCATCGTCCAGTACCCAGATCTCGGCAGCAGGACTCAATTCATCTGGAGCCAGCCCATCAACATCCTCATCAATCGTTGGTGATTTGGTGAGAATCTGATAGTGGCCAGGCAACTGATCTGGATCATCTGGATCACCCAGGGCAAACCCATGATGGTCCTCAGCAATGAAATGCGTTAGCTCCGGAGTATCGGATTTTCCTCGTCTGCCGCGGCTGCCACCCCCGTTCGACCTGATCTGTGGCACCTCTCCCTGGCTGTAACGGACCAATCGGGTAATTGAAGCGAATCTATCTGCATTTTCCGACCTGGAGTCGGGTGCTGAGAAACCTCGGCATGCCGCCACGAAACCGGACGTGGTTCCCCAAACTCTCAGTTCGGGGGGAATGATCAGATGGCGCGTTTCGCACAGCCACCTCAGATCTAGAAACGCGGCATAGCGCTGGGTAGACAGTGGAAACTGACTAGGGCTCTGCGTTGCCGCTACTAACTGAGCAATCAGGCGGTCGTAGTCTGGTGCATTCTCCGTATCTCGTGGCGCATGCCAAAGCGCGGCGTACGGGAACCCATACGTTTTCACACCCCTGCTCAGCACAGGGTTTCGAGTAGGCGGAGGCGTCCCCAACCAGAAGCGGCTACCCAAACGCTCCGAGATATGGAGTTGGCCGCTTAGCGAGACGATCCACTCGCATGCCTCTCGCCATACGAGCGGATCACAGTTTCCTATTTTGATTGGTGAGCCAAGCTCGGATACGCGCAATACGCGTAGCAGCCCTGTCATCATCCGTGGCAAGTCGATTAGGTCAGGGTGTGCACAAATAACATCGAGCATTTGCCCGATTACCTGGCCGGATTGGCCCTGCTCTGTGGCTAGAGAAATTAGCGCTTGTCGGTTCATGTGGTTGCCGCTCTATAAAGGATCCACCTTCATAGTGGGAACGCAAAACCCCTCATTCGGACATGAGCGCGGACCGAGATTTTTCATTACCAGTTCCGCGCAGACGCAGAAGCTCCCATGTCCTTAATTGAATGTATTTGGCATCTTCTTGGCTCTCACTATTTGACTACTACCTGGTAGTGGGAGAGCAAAGTGCACGGTTTTTGGGGTAGAGCTGCGTGTCAGGTAAATTTTAATTTTTTTGAGTTGTTCAAAATTCCGCGCATGCGCGGAAAAATCGTCATGTCGATACGTCTAAGGCCACGCTAAAGCGCCGCTACTAGACAGAGCTGCTGGCCCCACTACCTGATCTTGACCAGGCAGCTGAGATCAGATCAGAGCCATGCGCCTCACTCATTAGAATTGCCGCGCCGCTTTTGGTTTTGGTCGCTGCACAGCAAGTCAGGTCTACCGAAAGCAGCGCTTGTCCCGGTGAATTCGGTTTAAAGAGCGCTTATATGGCTTGTGCCTTTCTGTGGCTGCCAATAGGAGATTGCAGTAAGTCATAGGCGTTCGTTTAAAAAGAATGAATCAATAAGGTTTCGATAAAATATAGTTATTGGCATCTAACCAATACAGCGAGCCACCTTCGCATGATGACCCTGCGCCAGATTCGCCATTTCATTGCGGTTGCAGAGACCGGCTCGATTTCTGCCGCCGCCCAAGCGGTATTCATCTCCCAGTCGACCCTGACCCTGGCCATCCAGCAACTGGAGGAAGAAATCGGCGTCTGTCTGTTCAACCGACACGCTAAAGGCATGAGCTTGACCCACCAAGGACATCAGTTTCTGCGCCAGGCGCACTTGATTCTGGCCACGGTGGATAACGCCAAGCGCAGCCTGCAGCAGAGCACCGACAAGGTGGCCGGCGGCCTGACCATTGGTGTGACCAGCCTGGTCGCCGGTTACTACCTGGCCGATCTGATCACCCGTTTCCAGCGCGCCTACCCCAACGTGCAGACCCGCGTGGTCGAGGATGAGCGACCGTATATCGAGCATCTGCTGGTCAGTGGCGAGATCGATGTCGGCGTGCTGATCTTGTCCAACCTGGAAGATCGTCACGCACTGCAGACCGAAGTGCTGACGCACTCGCCGCATCGCCTGTGGTTGCCGGCGCGGCACCCGCTGCTAGAGCGCGACAGCATCAGCCTGGCCGATGTGGCCGGCGAGCCGCTGATCCAGCTCAACGCCGACGAAATGGGCTTGCACACCCAGCGCATCTGGACCCGTGCCGGCCTGACGCCGCATGTCACCCTGCGTACGGCTTCGGTGGAAGCCGTACGCAGCCTGGTAGCTGCGGGCCTTGGCCTGTCGATCCAGCCGGACATGACCTACCGCCCCTGGTCGCTGGAAGGCGACATCATTGAGGCCCTGCCGCTGGCTGACCTGAGCGAGCCGCTTGATGTCGGCTTGGCCTGGCGTCGCGGCACGGCGCGGCCGGCACTGGTCGATCCCTTCCTCAGTGTGGCGCGCGAGCAATCGCACAATCGCAAGATATCTATTTAATCGAACGCAGCTTTCGTTTTTAAGAATTTGTCGACCTCTGTGCATGGCCCTAGTCTCAGGACCCTATAAACGCAGAGGTTCCACGCAGCATTGGAGTCGTCATGCAGGCAGAAAACAAAAGAAGAAGCCCGAAGATGTCCGAACCCACCCTGTACAGCGCATTGCTGATCGACGGCCACCTGGTCGCCGGGGAAGGTTTGGCAGAGGCCATCATCAATCCCGCCACTGGCGAAGTGCTGACCCGAATTGCCGAAGCGTCGCTGGAGCAGGTGGAAGCGGCCGTACAGGCCGCCCACCGTGCCTTCGCTGGCTGGTCCCGCACCACCCCGGCACAACGCGCCACGGCGCTGCTGGCAATTGCCGACGCCATCGAACAGAACGCCGACCAGCTGGCGCGCCTAGAATCGCTGAACTGCGGCAAGCCGCTACACTTAGCGCGCCAGGACGACATTCACGCCACCGCTGATGTGTTCCGCTTCTTTGCCGGCGCCGTGCGTTGCCAACAGGGCCAACTGGCCGGCGAATACGTGCCCGGTCATACCAGCATGGTACGCCGTGACCCGGTGGGCGTGGTCGCCTCGATTGCGCCATGGAACTACCCACTGATGATGGCCGCGTGGAAGATCGCTCCGGCCCTGGCCGCCGGTAATACGCTGGTGTTCAAACCCTCGGAACATACCCCGCTGTCGATCCTGGCCTTGGCTCCGGTGCTGGCGCAGATCCTCCCGGCTGGCGTGCTGAACATCATATGTGGCGGCGGCGAAGGGGTCGGCAGCCAACTGGTCGGCCACCCACGAGTGCGTATGGTGTCGCTGACCGGCGATATCGTCACCGGGCAGAAGATCCTGCAGAGCGCCGCGCGAACGCTAAAACGCACGCACCTAGAACTGGGCGGCAAGGCGCCGGTGATCGTCTGCAACGACGCCGACCTCGAAGCCGTAGTGCAGGGCGTACGCACTCACGGCTACTACAATGCCGGCCAGGACTGCACCGCTGCCTGCCGCATCTATGCCCAGGCCGGCATTCACGATCGTCTGGTCGCCGAGCTGGGCGAAGCCGTATCAAGCATCCGTTTCGCCCGCAAGAAAGACAGCGACAACGAGATCGGCCCACTGATCAGCGCTCGCCAGCGCGACCGCGTGGCAAGTTTCGTCGAGCGCGCCCTTGGGCAGCCGCATATCGAGCGCGTGACCGGTGCGGCCGTGCATTCCGGCGCGGGCTTCTACTATCAGCCGACCCTGCTGGCCGGCTGCAAGCAAAGCGACGAGATCGTCCAGCGCGAAGTGTTCGGCCCGGTGGTTACCGTCACCCGTTTCAACGAGTTAAGCCAGGCGCTGGACTGGGCCAACGACTCCGAGTACGGCCTGGCCAGCTCGGTCTGGACGCAAAATCTGGATAAAGCCATGCAGGTCGCTGGACGTTTGCAGTACGGCTGCACCTGGATCAACACCCACTTCATGCTGGCCAGCGAAATGCCCCACGGTGGACTTAAACGATCGGGCTACGGCAAGGACCTGTCCAGCGACTCGTTGCAGGATTACAGCGTGGTGCGTCACATCATGGCGCGTCACGGACAACAATTAGACTGACGTCACCCGCTCGGCTGCGTTACGCCGAACGACATTTTACTGCCCCTATAACAGTCCACAAGAAGAGGGAATCGCAATGTCAGCGCATTCAACCGCAGTACTCATCGCACTGCTCACCTTCGTTACAGCACTGTGTGGCCAACTCCTTAAGGCACTCTGTGCGGAGTCCAGTTCGACATCATTACCGCTTTCGCCGAGCTTACTGTAGCTCTCTCGCTCGACTTAATAACGCTATAGCGATGCTGGTGATGATCTAGGTCTTGCTGCTTATGTTAGGCACCTAAAATCGCTCAACGAAAAGCCTGTACATAACCATGCATAGCCATGTCGCCCCCTACGCCAATCAAACACGCACCTTACGTTGAGTTATTAAACATCAAATAAAGAGCCTTAAAGGCCAAGGAGTAAAACGACCATGAACTTTCAGTTTTTACTACCAACGAAAATCGTCATGCAGGCAGGGTTGCGGGCGCGCACCGGGGAACACCTGAAGGAACTGGGTCTGCGGCACGTATTGTTGGTGACCGACGCGGGGGTCAAGCGCGCGGGCTTGCTAGAAAGTATCTACACCAGCCTCGACGCAGCGCAGGTCCGCTATGCTGAGGTATGCGACGTCAAACCCAACCCCCGCAGTGACGATTGCAACGCCACGGCTCAGAAATATCGCGGTCAGGGCATCGATGGTGTGCTCGCCGTAGGGGGCGGCAGCGCGATGGATGCAGCAAAGGCTATCAGCGTGCTGCTGACCCACGAGGGCAATGTTGAGGACTACGAAGGTGCCTTTACCCTCAAGACCCCTGCACTGCCAATCATTGCCATCCCGACAACCGCTGGCACCGGCAGTGAAGTTACCTTCTTTTCGGTAATCACCGACACCCAGCGTCAGTTCAAGATGAGTATTTTGGACTACCGCATCGGTCCGGTCCTTGCCCTGCTCGACTCGGATATCACCGCTACCCTGCCGCCCGCTATAGCCGCAAGCACGGGCATGGATGCCCTGACTCATGCGATTGAGGCCTACACCTGTAAGCTTGCCAATCCCATCAGCGACGGTCTTGCCCTGCACGCCATCCGCTTGATCAGCCAAAACCTCAAGGCCGCCGTACAAGAACCGGAGAACCAGGCCGCCCGCGAGCAAATGCTGATCGCCAGTCTGATTGCCGGCATGGCATTCGGCAATGCCGACATCGCCAGCGTGCATTGTATCTCCGAGGCCATCGGCGGCATGTACGACACGCCACACGGCGTGGGTAATGCGATTTTCCTGCCCTTCGTGTTCAGTCATAACCGCGATGCCGACCTACGTCGTCATGCCGACGTAGCCTACGCCCTGGGTATCGACCCAACTCTGGACGCTGCCACAGCCGCCGAGCGCGCAGTAGAGCAATTGTTCAGCATGAGCAAAGAGCTGGGCATTCCGCGCTTCAGCAAAGTGGCAGGAGTGCGTGAAGAGGACTTCCAGGCTATTGCCGAAAAATCCAAAAGCAACATGTCCGACAGCAGCAATGCCAAGCCGATGAGCGTGGACAGCTACCTGACCATCATCCGCCAAGCCTACCAACACTAACCGAGGCTGCATTCATGTCATCTACTTCCCTAAACAGGACGCTCGGCTTCTGGCGCGCGTTCGCCACCTGCACCGGGCTCGTCGTCGCCGGCACCACCATGGTTTCTCTTGGCTACAGCATGGGACTAGTTGGGCCAGCCTTTATTGTCAGCGCACTGATCGCCATGTTCGTCAGTATCTTGGTGTCTTTCTCCTACTCCGAACTGTCGTCATTTATGCCGGGTGCCGGCATGATCGGCGATTACACCTTGATCGCCATGGGTCCTTTCATGGCAATCGTCAGTGTGCTGGGCGGCTACATTGTGCTGGTCTCTGCGGCAGGCGCGATGGAGTCAATAACTGCTGGGCTCGCCGTGCAAAGCATGTTGCCTTCGGTCAGCGCGACTCTCGTGGCTGTCACCATGCTTGTGCTGTTTCTGATCATCAATCTGATGGGCGTCGGCGTGTTCGGCTCGGTCCAGGTGCTAATCACCGGCTCAATGATTATCGGCACATCCATCATGGGCCTGATGGGCCTGCTGAGCATCGGTACGGTCAACGAAATTCAGGCCGTACCCTTCAACCCCAAAGGTTGGGAGGTGGTGTTCCAGTCGTTGGCCCTGGGTATCTGGTTGTTTGTTGGTATCGAATACGTCGCGCCGATGGCAGAAGAAGTCATCGAACCAGAAAAAACCATTCCTAAAGCGATGCTGTTTGGCCTGTTGACTATCTTCGTTGCAGACATGCTGTTCGGTCAGGCCATTGCTCACTATGTACCACTGGACATCCTTGAAGGCTCTACTGCGCCACAAGTCGATGGTGCGCGTGCAATGTTCGGTCATGCGGGTGCGGCAATCATTGTGGTGATCACGGTTCTGGCCAGCGCCAGTTCGGTCAGCTCGCACCTTGCCGCTGTGCCACGCATGCTCTATGGCCTGGCCCGTGAAGGCCTGTTGCCCAACGCATTCACCTATGTACACCCGCGCTTTCGCACACCTTGGGTTGGCATCATCGCGGTGTTCATCCTGCTGTGCATCCCGTTCCTGTTGAGCATCGACATGGAGCTGATCGCCACGTTGATTCTGGCATCCTGCGTCACCTGGCTGCTTTCCTATGTGATTGCTCAGGTCAACGTCATGATCCTGCGTCGTCGCTACCCTAATATCGAGCGGCCCTTCCGTACCCCACTGTTCCCACTGCCACAGATCATAGGTATAGCCGCATGCCTTTATATGATCCTGACCATCCACCCAGACAGCGAGATGAAGCTGCGCATTTACGCTATCTCGGGCGGATTCATGTTGGCTATCGTGGTCTATGCCGTCTGCTGGTTGCGTTATAAGCGCATCCCTCTCTTTCGCCCAGTACCGCTCGAGCAGCTCTACGACCTGGCCCAGGCCGAGCGCAGCGAGTCGCCCGCAACCACAAGTCCGTTGTTGCAAGCGACAGACAAACCACTGGAACAACGTTGAAATGAATATCTTCGGCAATGTGGAACGTCGCGCGCAGCATGCCTTCCAGCAGCTGTGCAAGCAGTTCGGCTGCAAGCCGTCGGAGCACGCCATCTTGCAGGCAAGCGATTGCCTGTCAGGCATTGACCGGCAACTGAGTTATTACGTCCGACGCCAGTTCTTTAGCCGCATCTACAAATTAGATTTGCGCTATGAGATAGCCGCTAGCGAAGCACCTGACGGGCATGCGCGCTGGACCAACAAGCGCAGCTGGAAAAGCGCTCAACCTGCCCTGACGAGCTGGTTGAGCCAACGCCCATGTTTGGCTGAGCAACTGCGCAAGCTGGATACCGAACAGGTAAACCTGAGCAGCGAGCAAGGCAGGCTTAGCTTGCATGTACGCATGCTGCCAGGTTGCTTCGTATGGACCCTACTACCACCCATGCATTACTTCGTACGCATGAAAGAAGCGGAGGTCGAGCTGATATCGGAACTGCCCGAACTGCTGCAGCCATCATTAACGAGCCAGGCCGCCTGACCCTAGCGGAACGAGTGAGCAACCAGCTAGCAACGTCTCCTGAGCCGTTGCTGGCTATAAGCAAAGGAAGAATCCATGCAAACCAAACTACTGATCAATGGCCAGCTGGTCACAGGCGAAGGCACTCTGCAGGCCGTGCTCAACCCCTCCCTAGGTACCACCCTGGTTGAAATCAACGAAGCCAGTGCAGCCCAGGTCGATGCCGCCGTACGCGCCGCCGATGCCGCCTTCGACAGCTGGTCGCAGACCACACCCAAGGATCGCGCCACCCTGCTGCTGCAGCTGGCCGACAAGATCGACGCCCACGCCGAAGAACTCGCCCGCCTGGAGTCCAACAACTGCGGCAAGCCCTACAGCGCTGCATTGAACGACGAACTGCCAGCCATCGCCGATGTGTTCCGCTTCTTCGCCGGTGCCAGCCGGGTGATGAGCGGCTCGGCGGCCGGTGAATACCTGCAGGGTCACACCTCGATGATCCGCCGCGACCCGCTGGGCGTGATCGCCTCCATCGCGCCCTGGAACTACCCGCTGATGATGGCCGCCTGGAAACTTGGCCCAGCACTGGCCGCAGGCAACTGCGTGGTGCTCAAACCGTCCGAGCAGACCCCGCTGACCGCACTGAAACTGGCCGAATTCCTCGCCGAGATCTTCCCCGCCGGCGTGGTCAACATCGTCTTCGGCCGCGGCCCGAGCGTCGGTGCACCGCTGACTAATCACCCGAAAGTGCGCATGGTCTCGCTGACCGGCTCGATCCCCACCGGCTCGGCCATCATCAGCAGCACCGCCGACACCGTTAAGCGCATGCACATGGAGTTGGGCGGCAAGGCCCCGGTAATCATCTTCGACGATGCCGACATCGACGCCGCTGTGGAAGGCATCCGCACCTTCGGCTTCTACAACGCCGGCCAGGATTGCACCGCCGCCTGCCGCATCTACGCGCAGAAAGGCATCTACGAGCAGTTCGTGGCCAAGCTCGGCGCGGCGGTGAGCAGCATCAAGTACGGCCTGCAGGACGACGAAGGTACCGAACTCGGCCCGCTGATCACCGAACAGCACCGCCAGAAAGTCGTGGGCATGGTCGACCGCGCCAAAGCACTACCGCATATCAGCGTGATCACTGGTGGTAATGCGGTCGACGGCCCCGGCTTCTTCTTCGAGCCGACCGTGCTGGCCGGCGCCCGCCAGGACGACGAGATCGTTCGCCGCGAAGTGTTCGGCCCGGTGGTTTCCGTCACCCCGTTCGACGACGAAGCGCAGGTGCTGGCCTGGGCCAACGACTCCGACTACGGCCTGGCCTCCTCGTTGTGGACCAGCGATGTCGGCCGCGCCCATCGCCTGTCGGCGCGTTTGCAGTACGGCTGCACCTGGGTCAACACGCACTTCATGCTGGTCAGCGAAATGCCCCACGGCGGTGTGAAACTGTCCGGCTATGGCAAGGACATGTCCATGTATGGGCTTGAGGACTACACGGCCATCCGCCATGTGATGTTCAAGCACTAACGCGGTCCTGCGTAGGGTGGATCGCACTTTACCGATCCACCGAATTGTGCCCATTTCGGCGGTACAGAATGACATCCCCCCCACGCAGTTCATTAAGTACGTCCAACTCCTACAAAAAATTAGCTGGTGCAGCTTCCACTAAACAGCCTGCCAAAACTGCCGTTGGGCTAAGAAATCTTTACATCGAAGAGATCGGCAAAGACGAAGATAACTCGCTTTTGCCGCGCCACTTTACAAAGCAGATACAGCCTTACATTCCGAATACTGAGAGGAATTTCAGCCCACTTTTAGTGGGCTGCATTTGGCCGCATTGAGCCTGTCGCATTAGGCAGAAGTCGGCCAATAGCAGTCGTTGAGTGCCAACAAATTGTGGGGCGGATCACTAATTAGTATCCATCTAGCGCGGGGCCTTGTTATATCGCGCCAAGTGGTCCATCAAACCAGCTACGTTCCATGCTTTTCTATCGTTTTTTTGACGCGAATCCTTATGAAAAGTCTCCTGAATTCAACACATAAGTGCAACGCTCACCCCTGTATGCACTTCGTACGGCGTCTTCCAGCCCAAGCGCTTGCGCGGGCGTAGATTGATCCTCGCTACTGTCCGATTGACGGCTTCGACGGTC